>JBFZEG010000136.1:0-30425 GCA_041306975.1 Gammaproteobacteria bacterium
GAAAAATCCTGTTTAGGTAACAACACCGGTATGGCGATGTGATCAGCATATTTTTTTACAATCTGCCGCAGGCGGAAAGCATCCGCGAACTCCAGGCTTTCTGGCCGGAGCTTCAGAATAACGGTGGTTCCTCTGCCGGACTTTTCAACGGTTTCAACGGTGTAGTCCGATTCTCCCTGCGATATCCAATGGACACCTTCTGTAGCATCCACGCCGGCCTTTCTGGTCAGCACTTCAACCTCGGAAGCAACAATAAATGCAGAGTAAAAGCCGACCCCAAACTGTCCTATGAGCTGTGAATCTTTTTTCTGATCACCACTGAGATTATTCAGAAATTGTGCAGTACCTGACCGTGCGATGGTGCCAAGATTACTGATCACCTCTTCGCGTGACATACCGATACCATTGTCGGAGATGGTGATGGTACCTGCGTCCTTGTCAAAACTGATCAATACCTTGATATCTGCATCGTTCTCAAGTAGTTCAGGCTTTGAAAGCGACTCAAAACGAAGCTTGTCCGAGGCATCAGATGCGTTTGAAATTAACTCACGCAGGAATACTTCCTTGTTGCTGTACAGTGAATGAATCATCAGCTGCAGCAACTGCTTGGCCTCGGTTTCAAACCCTCTGGTTTCCTTTTTTATTTCTGTCGTCATACACATAACCCCTGCAAAATTGTTCTGGCAATAGCATAAAAAAACCCGGTGAACCTTCCGGTTACCGGGTTTTTATGGGGACATACACCAACTTTTTCAAGCCGGTAGCATGAATACTCTATCAAGGTTGATAGTATGCAATCGACTCCTGTTTGCGTGCTTGCAAGGCCGCATGTCGATCCTTGGAACTTTGAACAAAGGTGACAAACTGACCTGCATTGTTCTGACCAGAAGATCGGGCACTTTCTGCCGCTGCCAGCGCTTCATCAAAGCGGTCGAGTTCGACCAAGGCACGTGCCAGAGACAGTTGAACTTCGCCACGATTCTCTAGACCACCACGTTCGAGTGCTGTCTGCATCGCAGTTGCTGCATTGGCATAGTCACGATTCATCAAGTAAACGTAGCCAAGGTAATCCCAGGACTCACCATCGTTTGCCAGCTCGGTCAATCGCTGAGCAGGCTCCAAGGCAGTACCAAATTCATTGGCCATGATGTACATCTGAGTCAAACGGCGCAAATTGGCATCATTTTCTTCAACAACTGCTTTTTCAATGCCGTCTTCGAGAATTTTGATACCACGTACTGGCGCATCCATTCCCGCCAGAGACTGTGCAAGATTCAAATACTCAGCTTCATTGGAAAAGTAACCCTTACGGTAACTCAGTTCCATAGTCTGAATACGCTTGGCATCATCGTCGAGGTAACCATAGATTGCTGCAAGATTTCGCCAGTCTGACGCCTCGTCAAACAGCCCAACCATGGTTCTGGTTACTGCGAGAGCATTATCGTAGTCCTCAAGCTCGATATACATCAAGTTGAGCAGGCCGTAAATATTTTTACCCAGCTCACGACCCTCCGCACGCAGCATATCCATATGACTGATCAGATGGGGTATCGCCTGCGGATAGTCTTGTTTGTTGTAGTACGCCAAAGCCAGTATCTGGAAAACCGTCGCGTTTTCTTCAACAGAAAGATCTCTCCACTGATTCAATGTAGCCACAGCTTCGTCGTAGCGCTCTTCGGACGCATAGAGCTGACCAAGCGACAACAGTGCTCGCAGGCGGGCATCTTCTCGAAGATTCACAATTTCCAGAATCCTTTCGAAGGTTGCCATAGCGTTAGGAATATCATCTGTTGCCAGATAATAGTTGGTATAGAAATTCAACAGCGTGGATTTTTCAAAATCGTTCAAGGTATCGTAACGTTCGTTAAGATCATCCAGCGCAGTTTTTGCGGACACCAGATCCGGCTCATCAGCGGGATCTTCTGGTGTCATCAAGCCCTGAATTTCCGCGATCGCCCGGTAGACTCGATCACTGAGTGTGTCAGAGCTACGTGTCGGTGGCGGTTGCCGCTGACCCGATTGCTCACCTTGAGCTGCCTGCTGTGCGTAAGCAGACTCAGAAATCGTAGCCTGAAGAACAACGGCAGACGCTGCCATCATACCTGCCATCACCAAACCTTTAAGTTTCAAATATGAAGTCGCCATTTATCACTCCTCCAACTGGTAACGGAAAACATACTGAACATTCGGAACTTCAACCGGCTGGCCATTCACCACACGTGGCTGGAATCGGAACCGTTCTGCAGCTCGGATGGAAGACTGATCAAACATACCCGCTGGCTCAGCGTCTACCACAATAACATCACGTACACCGCCCGTTTCAGTCACGGTGAACGATACCTGAGCCCATCCTTCGATACCACGCTGAGCAGCTCGGGTTGGGTAGGTTGGTTGAATATTAACCAGCGGCAGCATTTCACCGTCAGTTGCACCCAGACCTGCAGCGCCGATATTCAGATCAAGATCGACGTTAACAACATCACGGCTGATATTCAGGTTGTTATCACCGTCCATATTGATGTTGCGGTCAGGCACATCGGGCGGTGGTTGATCAAGTTGCTGAATCTCTTCCGGGCGTTCAACTTCGCGCACAACTTCCATCACAATTTCAGGCATGGTTGCATCAACAATGCGCACCACGTTGACACGCTGGTCCAGGTCTCCGCCTGTCGCAATCAGCGCCTGCATAAAATAGAACAACGCTATAGTCACTGCTGAGGCAAGACCAAGCGACACTAACCATCGGATAACAATCATGTTCAGTTCTCCGTAGAAATCGACACAGCAGCGATATTAGCATCGCGCGCAGCCGTAAGAATGGTCATGACATGTTCGTTTTGTGCAGCCCTGTCACCCTGAATAACCACAGAGGCATTTGGTGTTTCGGCCAGCCTACGCTCAAAACGGGAACGGATAAATCGGGGATCAACCTGTTCACCATCTATCCATATCTGCCCATCATCACTGATTGCAATCAGGATCAGATCTTTGGATCGGGCTTCCGCTGTCGATGCTTCCGGCTTGGATACATCAATACCGGCCTCAGTG
Source organism: Gammaproteobacteria bacterium (assembly GCA_041306975.1). GTDB lineage: Bacteria > Pseudomonadota > Gammaproteobacteria > Pseudomonadales > Pseudohongiellaceae > Pseudohongiella. Next base: position 3,049 of record JBFZEG010000136.1, read on the forward strand.
ACAAACACTGAGGTGACGATAAAGAAGATCAGCAGGATGAAGACAACATCGAGCATGGGAGTCAAGTCGATCTCCCCCGCCATTTCGTCCCCGCGTTTCTTCATTAAACCTGTTTTCATTATTATGCCTTTTCCGAATCTCTAAATTGATTTAGGCCATGTGGTCTTCAAGAAGTTCCAGATCACGATCAATACGGTGTTTCAGCCAGTTATAGGCAAAGATTCCGGACAGAGCGCCTACCATGCCAGCCATCGTCGGGATTGTTGCCTTGGAGACACCACCCGCCATGGACTTGGCATCACCGCCGCCGGTCAGAGCCATCACATAAAACACTTCAATCATGCCTGTTACAGTACCCAGAAGTCCTAGCAGAGGGCAGATAACCACCAGCGCTTCAATAATCGGCAACGTTGATCGCAAATCCAAAGAGGCCTCTGAAATCATCATGTTACGTATCTGTTGTGCACGCCAAGAACGAGTCTCAGTCCTGCCTGCCCACACCGCGAGGGTCTGTTTGACCCTCTTGGAATGCGTGGAATGCAAGAACCAGATCCGCTCGAAAATAAGAGACCATTTGACAAGAAGAAGGATCGCGATTACCCATAACACGTTCCCACCTCTAGCCATGAAGTCTGTTATCGCTTCAACTCCATCGAGCAGTGCAAAGTACATGAAACCCCCTTATGCCTGCTTGCCGGAAGCTTCCGCTTTCTTGGCGATAATACCGGTAGCCTGCTCTTCCAGAACATGGATGATCCGGTCGCTTTTGCTCTTGACCCAAGCGTGCATAAGGATGCAGGGAATAGCTGCAACGATACCCAGTACAGTTGTCATCAAGGCCATAGAGATACCGCCGGCCATGATAGTCGGGTCACCAGCACCGTAAACAGTGATCTGCTGGAACACCTGAATCATACCGGTTACCGTACCCAACAGACCCATCAGCGGTGCAATGGTGGAGATGATCTTGATCATCGTCAGCAAGCGCTCCAGTGCTGGCGTTTCCTGCAGAATCGCTTCACCCAGTTTGAGTTCCAGTGTTTCGGTATCCACGTTTGGATTAGATTCAGCTACCAGCAATACACGACCCAGCGGGTTGTTCTTATTGGCTTTGCCAGACTTAATCTGGGCACTTACTTTGGCTGAAACCAGCGTCAGGATGAAAGAGCGCAGCAGTCCAACCAATATGCCGATGATGCCCAGACCGATGATTGCAAAACCAATTGTGCCAGAGTTGTCACGTACCTGCTCAGCAGCCGTTGGGAAGTTAATCAGGTTAGCCATCAGACTGCCACCCAGGGCGCCAGTGGGGTCTATGCCAACGCGGTAGATGCCCGACTGAGCATTTTCAAGCGTTGTCGCACGGCCAACGATGTCAGCATTGGGCTGACGTGGCAGTACCTGCAGGTGTCCGACTGCACCGGTGAAAGACAGATAGTCACCGTTGGCGATGGCGTTAAAGGAACCGACGCGGGTGATTGTGCGGGTTTCCTGCTCGCCTGACGGCAAACCGACTGTACCCTGGTACGTTACAACACGGCCAGACTCAACCAGCTCTTGTTGCATGTAGAACCAGAAACGCTCAATTTCATCCACGCGCACTTGCTCAGTATCACTGGACACACGTGCAATGAAGTTATCGAGGAACTCTTCGCGGCCAGGATATTGGGCGCTGATCAGCGAGTTCTCAAACACGCCGCGGAAGTCACCAGCCACGCCCTGAATGGTACCCAGCAGTTCGTTCAGGTTGGCTCGCACTTCGCGCAACTGCGCGCGACGCTCAGTCAAGAGTTGACGGTTGGCGTCGAACACGCCTTCCAATCTGGCGTTTTCAGCTTCTTCTTCCGTTATCCTGGAACGGGTCTCGTCAAGAATCTGCTGCTGCTGATTTACCTGCTGCTGAAAACGCTGTTCACGCTCACGCGCATCCTGAGACTCCAGTACACGATTTTCTTCAACGTTACGGAGCAATTCTGCCAGATTCGCTGCCGGCTGCTGCGCAAACGCCTGCGATGACACGGCAAGGAACAGCCCTGTAAAAGAAATGCCTGCTAATTTAATTATATTCTTCTTCACTGTGCTAACTCCGGCGCAACAATTGGTAGGTCAATGATTTCAGGTGCAACCATGCCGCTAGAAACATTGATTGCAGAACGAACAGCATTTCGATACTCGGCAGCATCCAGTGTTACCCACTGTCGAGCCTGCGCATCCCATGCCCCACTGAGGTTACGGTCTTTAGTCTGGAATACCAGTGAAACACGTCCTACACGCAACACGTCCACGTCAAGTTCAACCCCATCGATAGTCAATGACGTTGCGTAAGTTTCGTGTGTACGGCCGTAGGCGTTTTCAGTCTGGAACAGCACCAGGATCTGACGGAAACGCTCAGCTGTTGAAACATTGGGATTATCGATCGCGGCACGCACAAACTCGATGCGCGCTCTGCGAGCATCCAGGTGGAATGGCATGTCCAGTTCAATGAACTGCTCCACACCTGCGATCATGCGATTCATAAGCAATGGCAGCTCTTGTGTCACGTTTCGCACTTCAGCAACTGACTCAATAATGGTATTGAGTTCCTGCTCCTGAATAGCGACCTGACGACGCCAGTTGGCATTCAACACCAACAACGCTTCAAGGTTATCACTTTCGAGCTTGAATTCTTCGAACAGGGAACTTGCTGAGTTCGAGAGGCGGTTAATATTTGTTTGAGCCTGAGCAGATACCTGCGTTGTCTCGGCAACTACATTTTGTGCCCGGTCAAGATCGTTAGTATCAACGTCCTGAGCCTTGGCCGTTCCGATCACCAGCAGCGACGCGAGTGGAACCAGAACTTTAGAAAATATTCGACGGTTTTTCATGTGCCATCCTGTTATTTTATTAAACACCCCGGCGCAACACCGGATGTGACATCTTCTCTTCTTCTATATTACCCAAAACCTGCCTTTAACAGGAGCCGGACAAACTGACTGTCCGGAGGTAAATCCCAAAACAACAACAATCCTTCAGTGCTCACAGCGTTGCACAAATCAAGCCATCAAGTTACCGATCCACACGAATAATGCCAGCGTGTGTTGATAGGTAACAAAAGCGACCCGGATGAAGCGATTTGGCGTAAATTCAAGGCTCCCTGCCGAACTCTCGATCCAAGACTAACACAGGATGTTTGAATTTTTGAACCTCCCGAAGGAGAATTTTTTACGCCGAACCCTTGCTCTATGCGGCCTTCGCACCGATGCGGGTCACGGGCATTGTTTGCGCCCGTGACTGGTGCATCACCAACCGGTTACTTCTTTTAATGCTTTGCCGATATCTGCCAGACTGCGAACAGTACGCACACCTGCGTCCTGAAGCGCTGCGAATTTTTCATCCGCAGTGCCTTTTCCGCCTGAAATGATAGCGCCAGCATGACCCATACGTTTACCAGCCGGAGCAGTAACACCGGCAATATAGGACACAACAGGCTTGGTGACGTTGGCTTTGATAAAGGCCGCGGCCTCCTCCTCAGCACTGCCACCAATTTCCCCGATCATGACAATAGCCTCGGTTTTTGGATCGGCCTCAAACATCTTCAGAATATCAATGAAGTTTGAACCGGGGATAGGATCACCACCGATACCAACACAAGTAGACTGACCGAAGCCAGCGTCTGTGGTTTGTTTGACCGCTTCGTATGTCAATGTACCTGATCTGGAAACAATACCGACTTTGCCAGGCAGATGAATATGGCCAGGCATAATGCCGATTTTGCATTCGCCCGGAGTGATCACACCCGGACAGTTTGGCCCGATCAGACGCACACCCAGCTCATCACACTTGACCTTGGCATCCAGCATATCCAGCGTTGGAATACCTTCCGTGATACAAACAATCAGCTTGATACCGCCGTTGGCAGCTTCAAGGATGGAATCTTTGCAAAACGGTGCCGGCACATAGATCACGCTGGCATCAGCGCCCGTTGCTTCGACCGCTTCACGAACGGTGTTGAAAACTGGCAGGCCCAGATGGGTTGTGCCACCTTTACCCGGTGTAACACCACCGACCATTTTAGTGCCGTAGGCGATAGCCTGCTCGGAATGGAAGGTGCCCTGAGAGCCGGTAAAACCCTGGCAGATCACTTTTGTGTCTTTGTTTATCAGAATACTCATTATTTACCCTCCGCAGCCTTGACGACCTGCTGAGCAGCATCCGTCAAACTTTTTGCCGCGATAATGTTCAGACCGCTGTCAGCCAGTACCTTGGCACCCAGTTCAGCATTATTGCCTTCCAGACGCACAACCACCGGGACTTTTACGCCCACTTCCTTGACTGCTCCGATAATGCCTTCAGCAATCATGTCGCAACGGACAATACCGCCAAAGATGTTAACCAGAACCGCTTTCACATTGGTGTCCGACAGAATGATCTTGAAAGCTTCGGTTACGCGGGCTTTGGTAGCGCCACCACCCACATCAAGGAAATTGGCAGGTTTGCCGCCATGCAGGTTAACGATATCCATCGTTCCCATGGCCAGTCCTGCACCATTGACCATACAGCCGATATTTCCTTCCAGCGCCACATAGTTCAGTTCAAAACTTGCAGCATGCGCTTCTCGCGGATCATCCTGAGACGGATCGTGCATTGCCTTGAGTTTTGGTTGACGGTACATGGCATTGCTATCAATGGTAATTTTGGCATCGAGGCAGTGCAGATTGCCGTCAGTTTTGATAACCAGCGGATTGATCTCCAGCAGAGCCAGGTCGTAATCAGCAAATAGTTTTCCGAGGCCCATAAAAATCTGCGTGAACTGTTTTATCTGGTCACCTGTCAGTCCCAACTGGAATGCCAGATCACGTCCCTGATAAGGCTGAGGGCCTACCAGAGGATCAACAGTGGCTTTGAGGATTTTTTCAGGGGTATCGTGAGCCACTTTCTCAATCTCAACACCACCCTCTGTGGAGGCCATAAACACAACACGACGTGATGAGCGGTCCACTACAGCGCCAAGGTAAAGTTCTTTGGCGATATCGGTGCACGCTTCAACCAGAATCTGGTTGACCGGCTGACCATTGGCATCAGTCTGATAAGTCACCAGACGCTTGCCCAGCCAGTTAGCCGCGAAAGTCTTGGCATCTTCGCGATTTCTGATCAGCTTGACACCACCGGCCTTACCCCGACCACCTGCATGTACCTGGGCCTTAACGACCCACATATCACCACCAATCTTGTCACAGGCCTCGGCCGCAGCTTCGGGTGTATTCACCGCAAAACCTTTCGACACCGGGAGCCCGTACTCAGCAAACAGCTGCTTTCCCTGATACTCGTGTAGATTCATTCGTTATTTCCTCTGAAAAAAAAGCGCATGAATCAGTTGCGCTTACGTTTATTGACAGCGTGAATGGCATGTCCACCGACGGCCAATGCTGCTTCGTGTACTGCTTCCGACAAGGCCGGGTGAGAGAACATGGTCAATGCGATATCTTCGGCACTGGCGCTGAACTCCATGGCAATGACAATTTGTTGTACCAAGTCCGCAGCACTGGGTCCAAATATGTGGCAACCCAGAATCCGATCCGTCTTGGCGTGAGCGATCAGTTTAACCAGACCCACAGACTCGTTAGCCGCCATTGCGCGACCATTGATGCTAAAAGGGAATGTACCAACATTGTATTCAACCCCTTCATCTTTCAGTTGTTGCTCAGTTTTTCCAACCCAGGCAAGTTCTGGATGCGTGTAGATCACAAACGGCACCAGGTCGTAGTTCACCTGGGTCTTTTTGCCAGCGATGCGCTCGGCAACCATCACACCCTCTTCCATGCCCTTGTGAGCCAGCATCGGACCTCTGACCAGATCGCCGGCAGCCCAAACACCCGGAACCGCGGTGGCACATTGATCATTCACTTTGATGAATCCACGCTGATCAACTTCAACACCACAGTCTTCTGACAACAATCCAGCTGAACAGGGTCGTCGACCTACGGCAACAATCAACTTGTCAAAAACAATTTCCTGTTCACCGTCTTTATCGGTGTAAGTCACTGTCACAGTTTTAGTTTTATCTGAACTGATTTTGCTGCCTGTCACTTTGCTGGAGAGCTTGATATCCAGGCCCTGCCTGGTAAATTCTTTATGTGCCTCTTTTGCAAGCTGCGCATCAACTGCCGGCAAAAACACATCTGCAGCTTCAAGAACAGTCACTTGTGCGCCCAGACGCGCCCATACACTGCCCAGCTCCAGGCCAATCACGCCGGCGCCGATCACGCCCAATCTTTGTGGTACTTCAGTAAATTCGAGAGCACCTGTTGAGTCGACAATTACGTCCTGATCAACCGGTGTTGGTGGAATCTTGATCGGCTCAGAACCTGCCGCCAGAATTATATGATCGGCTTCCAATTCCTGCGTCGAACCATCAGCGGCGGTGACCAAGACCTTTTTGCCTTTCAGAAGTTTGCCTGTGCCCTGGATACCCTCGACCTTGTTTGCCGCAAACAGACCTTTAACACCTTGAGTCAACTGCTTGACGATGTTTGCTTTGCGATCAATCATCGCCGGCACATCAATGCCCAACTTATCCATGGTAATGCCATGGATAGCAAAACCTTTTTTGGCTTCAGAATACTTGTGTGATGAATCAAGCAGAGCTTTGGAGGGGATACACCCTACATTCAGACAGGTTCCGCCATACACCGGATCGTTTTTGTCATCATGCCATTTCTCAACACACGCTGTTTTCATTCCCAACTGTGCGCATCGAATCGCGGCGACATAACCCGCTGGCCCCGCGCCTACCACTAACACATCAAATTTTTTGCTCATTTTAGTTCCCTGTCTAAAGGCATTCAGTTACTGACTCGTGAAACGCAAGAGCCACAGCCTTTTTAATAGCTGTGGCTCACGCCGAGCGCTGGCTCTGGGTGAAGGTGTTATCAGAGCCTTGTAAGGAGATTTCAAATCTCCAGCAAGATGCGAGCAGGATCTTCAAGCAGATCCTTGATGGTTACCAGAAACTGCACAGCTTCCTTGCCATCGATCATGCGATGATCGTAAGACAATGCCAGATACATCATCGGCAAAATCTCAACCTTGCCGTTAACGGCCATCGGGCGCTCCTGTATTTTGTGCATGCCCAGGATTGCCGTCTGAGGAGGATTGAGAATCGGGGTTGACAGCAATGAGCCGAACACACCTCCGTTGGAAATAGTGAACGTGCCGCCCGTCATATCGTCCATGGAGAGTTTACCATCCTGCGCTTTATTGCCAAACTCGCGGATTTTACCTTCAACCTGCGCAAGGCTCATGTGATCGGCATTGCGCAGCACAGGAACTACCAGACCACGGGGTGATGATACAGCGACGCCAATATCCTGATAGCCGTGATAAACAATGTCACTGCCATCAATGGAGGCATTGACTGCCGGATAGCGCTTAAGTGCTTCCACACTGGCACGCACAAAAAAAGACATAAATCCAAGACGAACACCGTCATGTGCCTTTTCAAACTGATCTTTGTAGCGGGCTCGCAGCGCCATGACCGGCGCCATATTCACTTCATTAAAGGTAGTCAACATGGCCGTGGTCTGTGACGCCTGCAACAGACGTTCGGCTACTTTGGCACGTAAGCGGCTCATTGCCACGCGCTCTTCGACACGGCCCGATGACAGATCAGCACCGGCAGGCATTTCACGAACTGAAGGCACTGCACGCGGAGCGTCGATAGCACCGAGCACATCTTCTTTGGTGACGCGACCTGCTTTACCGGTGCCGCTGATCTGATCAGCTTTCAGGCCATGTTCCTCAGCAATTTTCTTGGCAGCAGGACTAAGAATTGGAGTTTCAGCGCTGACGGAGTCTGCACGCGAGGCTGCTGCAACGACAACGGCCGGCGCTTCGCTACGTGCGCCTTCTTTCACCAAGGCAATCAATTCATTACTTACAATTGTGTCGCCGGATTGTTTGACAATTTTCTCTAGAATACCGTCAGCAGGTGACACTACTTCAATAACCACTTTGTCGGTTTCGATGTCTACCAGCAGCTCGTCGCGCTTGACCGCGTCACCGGGCTTCTTATGCCAACTTGCGATGGTGCCATCAGGCACGGATTCCGGCAGCTGTGGTGCTTTAATTTCAATAGACATGTTTAGTCCCTTATGTTCAAAAATTTGTTTTTTTATCTTGAAATCACACCTTCAAAATAACCTTACTTGATCTGACCCAGCGCCAGCTCAAGGAACGCCCGCAGTTGCTGGTTGTGCAACTCAGGGTATCCCGCAGCTGGTGCTGCTGACGCTTCACGACCTGCATATCGCAGGTTCACCGATAGACCCAACGACTGAAGCACGTTGCGCATGTGGTGCTGGCTTGAATACCAGGCGCCTTGGTTCATAGGCTCCTCCTGGCTCCAGACAACATCCGACACATTGGCATACTGCTTGATTGCGGCTCTCAGATCATCCTCCGGGAATGGATACAGCTGCTCCAGGCGGATGATAGCAATGTTCTTGAGTCCACGATTCCGACGCTCGGCACGAAGATCGTAATACACTTTTCCTGAGCACAGAATGACACGATCGACCGCAGATGGCTGGATATCACTGTCTGTTTCGCCAATAATCACCTGAAATGAACCGTTGGCCAGTTCTTCAAGAGTGGCCGTTGTTTCCTTGTGACGCAGCAGGCTCTTGGGCGACATTACCACAAGAGGCTTGCGCAGGGGACAAAGAACCTGCCGACGCAGCATGTGGAACACCTGAGCCGAGGTAGTAGGCAGGCACACCTGAATGTTCTGCTCAGCGCACAACTGCAGGAAACGTTCCAGGCGCGCAGAGGAATGCTCTGGCCCCTGCCCTTCGTATCCGTGAGGTAGCAACATGGTCAGGCCGCACAATCGCTGCCATTTCTGCTCACCGCTGGTTATAAACTGATCAATCACCACCTGAGCGCAGTTGGCAAAATCGCCAAATTGCGCTTCCCAGATCACCAGTGCATTGGGTGCTGTTGTCGCGTAACCGTATTCGAATGCCAGCACTGCAGCTTCAGATAACAGCGAGTCGTAGATGCTGAACATCTTTGGGTCACTGACCAGTGATCTCAGGGGTACATATTCATCCTCGCTGTCCTGATCACGCAGCACTGCATGGCGATGGGAGAACGTACCGCGGCCAACGTCCTGGCCGGTAAGTCTAACGCGATTGCCCGTGGTAAGAATGCTGGCATAGGCCAGAGTCTCGGCAAATCCCCAATCGATAGGCAACTCACCAGCAGCCATTTTGCTTCTGTCATCAGCCAACTTCTGAACCTGGCGATGCAAAGTAAGATTCGCAGGCAGTGTTGTTATCTTCTTGGCAAGTGCCTGCAAGGTTTCAAACTTGATGCTGGTGTTGTAATGAGAAGACCAGGTGTGGCCGAGATAAGGGTTCCAGTCGACGAACATTTCAACATTGGGCTCTTTGATCAAACTCTTGACGACGTGGGAGCCTGTATCCAGTGCGCTACGGTATGAGGTGTTAAGCTCTTCAACTTCAGCGGCCGTTACTACGCCTTCGGCCATCATCCGATCGGCATACAACGCGCGTGTGGTCGGCATCTGACGGATTTTGTTGTACATCACCGGCTGGGTAGATGATGGCTCATCGGTTTCGTTGTGACCGCGGCGGCGGTAACAAACCAGGTCGATAACAACATCTTTCTTGAATTCATAACGGAAATCGAGGGCCAGCTGAGTGACAAACAAAACGGCTTCCGGATCGTCGGCGTTGACATGGAAAATGGGCGCCTGCACCATTTTTGCCACATCGGTACAATACTCAGTAGAGCGCGCATCATCGCGGCGATTGGTTGTAAAACCAACCTGATTGTTGATAACAATGTGAACCGTGCCACCTGTCCCATATGCGCGCGTCTGGGACATCTGGAAAGTTTCCATGACTACTCCCTGACCTGCAAACGCGGCGTCACCATGGATGCTCAGTGGCAACACCGTGTGTCCCAGCGAATCCTTGCGACGATCCTGGCGGGCGCGCACAGAGCCTTCAACAACCGGGGATACAATCTCCAGATGCGACGGGTTAAACGCCATTGCCAAGTGTACTTCGCCACCAGGCGTCATGATGTTGGATGAAAAACCCTGATGATATTTTACGTCGCCTGAGCTTTTGTATTTGGCTCGTCCTTCAAACTCACTGAACAATTCCGCAGGGTTTTTGCCCAGAATATTGACCAACATATTGAGTCGGCCACGGTGAGCCATGCCGATGACAACTTCTTTGACACCGTAACTACCGGCGCGCTGGATAAGTTCATCTACCAACGGGATAAGGCTTTCGCCACCTTCCAGACCAAAGCGCTTGGTTCCCGGATACTTGGAATCCAGATGTTTTTCCAGACCTTCAGCGGCACTCAAGCGCTCCAGAATATGGCGCTTTACGTCTGTTTTAAAAGCAGGATTACCATGTTTGGGTTCAATGCGTTTTTGAATCCAGTGCTTTTGCGCCAGATCTACAATGTGCATGAATTCATAGCCGATCGAACCGCAGTATATGCGTTCCAGCACATCAACTATTTCGCGCAGCGTAGCCGTATCGCGATTGATATGCAGTGATCCGGTCTGAAACAGCGTGGAGTTATCGGCAAGGGAGAGGTTGTGAAAGTCGAGTTCAAGGTCAGGCACTCTTTCCCGGTGCATCAGCGACAACGGATCAAGTTTGGCCTTCTGATGGCCGCGAACACGGTAAGAGCTGATCAGGTGCAGAACCTGAACCTGCTTGTTTTCATGCTCGGAGTTAACAACGACATCATTACTGAGGACAGGCTTGAAGCGACTGGTTTTACCGAGTACTTTGAAATACTCCTGAACTTCCCGATGTGATACGTCAACTGAATTTTGTTCAGTTATTCTGGGCAGGCTGTCAAAGTAGATTCGCCACTCCTCTGATACCTGAACAGGATCTTTGAGGTACTGATCGTAGAGTTGCTCGACATATTCAGCATTGCCACCTGACAGATGGCCGCTGCTCCACATTAACTCCATTATGCTGTTGTGCATTTTAATTATTCCCTGGTTGACAAAACCGGCGGATCGGATAAGGCCTTGTGAGCCCGTCCGCCGCCGGTTCATTGTAATATATTATTTTTAGACACCACGCTGTAACAACATATGGCGGATATGGCCTATCGCTTTTGTCGGGTTCAGCCCTTTCGGACAAACGGCTACACAGTTCATGATTCCTCTGCAACGGAAAACACTGAATGGGTCTTCAAGTCCAGAAAGTCTTTCTTCGGTTGCCTTATCCCGGCTATCGGCCAGAAAACGATAGGCTTGAAGCAAACCAGCAGGTCCGATGAACTTATCTGGATTCCACCAGAACGATGGACAATTTGTGCTGCAGCATGCGCAGAGAATACATTCGTACAATCCATCAAGCTTTGCACGGTCTTCCGGAGACTGTAAACGCTCTGTAGCCGGAGCCGGTGTGTTGTTGATGAGGAATGGCTTCACCTTCTCAAACTGCTTGTAGAAGATGCTCATATCAACCACCAGGTCTCTAATGACCGGCAGTCCGGGCAGAGGACGCAACACCAGCTTGCCGTTTTTAACAACGGAAGACACAGGTGTTATACACGCCAGGCCATTGGTACCATTTATATTCATGCCGTCAGAACCACAAACCCCCTCCCGACAAGAGCGACGGTAGGTCACGGACGAGTCTTCTCGTTTTATCAACTCAAGCACATCCAGAACCATGAGATCACGGCCTTCCGGCAGCTGGATCTGATAATCGCGCATGGACGGCTTGGTATCTGTTTCAGGGTTATAGCGATAAACACTCACTAACACGATGATTCACCTTTCTTCAAAATCATTGACGCCTGAGTTCAGGCAGCAAAATCATTAATAGGTTCTGATCTTGGGCTCAAACTTCTCAACGGTCTTCGGAGAGAAATTCACTGCTCGCTTGGTAACCTTCCGATCAGTGGGGTGATACAGAGAATGGCAAAGCCAATTCTCATCGTCACGCTCCTGATAATCCTCGCGGGCGTGAGCACCGCGGCTTTCAGTTCTGGCGCCTGCCGCAAGGGCTGTAGCTTCTGCAACTTCAAACAGATTCTCCAGCTCCAAAGCCTCAATTCGCGCAGTGTTAAAAGCATTACTTTTATCGGACAGATGCACATTGGCAATACGGGGACGCAGCGCCTCAAGCTTCTTGATACCGTCGTTCATAAAATCGCCGGTTCTGAACACACCAAAATGGTTTTGCATGATGGTCTGCAGTTCAGCGCGAAGTTCTGCTACTTTTTCACCGCTTCCAGAGCTGTTTAGCCGGTTCAAACGCACCTGAGCTTGCTCAATGTCAGACTGCGAGGCATTTCGATACTCGATGCCTTGCGTCAGCATGCTCTCGATATGCTTGCCTGCGGCTCTGCCAAAAACCACCAGATCCAGCAGTGAATTACCACCCAGGCGATTAGCACCGTGCACGGAGACACAAGCGGCCTCACCTACTGCAAAAAGGCCATGGATCAATTGATCCTCACCTTGAGCATTCTGCATGATTGCTTGGCCATTCACGTTAGTTGGAATACCACCCATCATGTAATGGCAGGTTGGAATAACCGGAATGGGCTCCTTGATTGGATCCACGTGTGCAAATGTGCGAGACAATTCCAATATGCCTGGAAGCTTCTCGTTCAATACCTTTTCACCGAGGTGGTCGAGCTTCAACAGAACGTGATCGCCGTTGGGGCCGCATCCTTTACCGGCGATAATTTCCTGGATCATGGATCGGGCAACAACATCTCTACCTGCCAGATCCTTGGCGTTCGGAGCGTAACGCTCCATGAATCGCTCACCATCCTTGTTGATCAGATATCCGCCTTCGCCGCGGCAACCCTCGGTGACCAGAGTGCCTGCACCATAAATACCTGTCGGGTGGAATTGCCACATCTCCATATCTTGCATGGGGTAACCAGCCCGTAGAGCCATACCCACGCCGTCACCGGTATTGATCAAAGCATTGGTTGTAGATGCGTAGATCCGGCCCGCACCGCCTGTGGCCAGCACTGTAGCCTTTGCTCGCACGTAAACGGTCTCGCCGGTCTCGATGCAAATGGCAATAACGCCTACCACAACACCGTCCTGGTTTCTCACCAGGTCGGTGGCGTACCACTCGTTAAAGAACACAGTCTCGTTCTTGAGGTTATTTTGGTACAAGGTGTGCAGCAGGGCATGCCCGGTTCTGTCAGCGGCAGCGCAGGTACGCGCTGCCTGGCCGCCTTTGCCATAGTCTTTGGATTGACCGCCGAACGGGCGCTGGTAGATCCGGCCATTAGCGGTGCGCGAGAACGGCAGCCCCATATGTTCCAGCTCAAATACTGACTGCGGACCCTCGCTGCACATGTATTCGATTGCTTCTTGGTCTCCGATATAGTCAGAGCCTTTAATGGTGTCATACATATGCCACCGCCAATCATCATTCGGGTCATCGCTGGCGATCGCACAAGTTATGCCGCCTTGGGCAGAAACAGTATGAGAACGTGTCGGAAATACTTTACTGATAACCGCAGTCTTATATCCAGACTGTGATAACTGCAGAGACGCACGCATGCCGGCACCACCGCCGCCCACTATCAATGCATCAAACGAAATCGTACGCATACCGCTCATTTAAAGACCCCACAGAATCTGAACACCCCAAACGAGGTAAACGAATATCAGCAATACACAAGCCGCCTGGAATAAAAAACGGATCACTGTGCCCTTTGGCCCCAACAACCCCTCGGTCAGGTAATCTGTTGCGACAGTCCACATCCCTATCCACGCGTGAGCACACAAGGCCAGCAATGCGGCGATGCTCGCGACTCGCATCCAAGTAGTGCTGAATAAAGCCTTCCACTCTGTATAACTCAACTCAGGTGACAGCAGCATGTACGCTAGCAGTCCTACAAAATACAGCCCGAGAATGACAGCGCTGACGCGCTGAACCACCCATTCGGAAACGCCACTGCGTCCAAAACTGGTGACATTCTTTACCATAACCATACCCCCGCTAATACAATCGCTATCACCGATATAACCACTACAAGTTTGGCGCCGGTCTTGGCACCATCAAGGGTTTCACCAATCCCCATATCCATCACCAGGTGTTTCACGCCGGCAATCAGGTGATACAGAAGCCCGGCAAGAATTCCCCAGACGACCACCTTAACCAGCGGCGCTGCAAGCCAGTTCTGAACATCCGCGAATCCACTCTCTGATTCCAGAGAAGACGATAACAACCATAACAACACAAAAACTCCGCCGAAGACGATGACGCCAGAGATTCGGTGCAAGATTGAAGTGATCGCAGGTAAAGGAAGGCGCAGGGTTTTGAAGTCGAGATTTACAGGTCTGTTGTCTTTCACAATTCGCCAGTATATGAAGTGCCCGTTAACGGGCGCAGTTAGTGTCACGGGTAATACCTGGCCAAATGTTCACTGGCACTACCCACCTCCGGAGAGTCTAAACAGTGCGGGCTGATTCTACTTAGAATGAGCTTAGAATGTTCAGGCACTTCGTCAACGAAACCAATACCGCGGGGGCACTGACCTCGTGGGCGCAGAGTATATTCCCATAGTATGGCGAATACAATAAATCAGGCCGCATCAGACGCAGCTTGCCCGACTTAAATGACAATGTAATGTCACTCGCAATTTTTTAAAATACCTGAGAGTGAACACGCTCAGCTTTGTGGTACAGTACCTGCCTAAATGCTGGCGCCCGCCCCAAACAAGCAAAAATGACGGCTTAGATCCTTGATCCGGATTCTTTTCGGACCATAATTGCCAGAAGTAGGAAGATTATTAGTCAGGAGTGGAATATGAGTGACAAAAAAGCCCGCATCAGCTTGGCCGGCAGCCAGGAATCCATTGAGCTACCCGTTTTGGAAGGCAGTATTGGCCCCGACGTTGTTGATGTACGAAGTCTGGTTTCCCACGGAGTGTTTACCTACGACCCCGGATTTATGTCGACTGCATCGACAGAGTCTTCGATAACGTATATCGATGGTGATGAGGGTGTGCTGCTCCATCGCGGATACCCGATTGACCAGCTTGCCGATCACTCCGATTACTTGGAAACCTGTTACCTGCTTCTGAACGGTGAACTACCCAACCCGACTGAAAAGAAGGCATTCGTCGCAGAGATTACGCGTCACACCATGGTCGATGCACAGATTGCGCACCTGCTCAACGGCTTTCAGAGAAACGCGCATCCGATGGCGGTGCTGATTTCACTGACTGGCGCACTTGCCGCTCTTTACCACGAAGGCCTTGATGTTGATGATCCAGCGCAGCGCCGCTTAGCTGCTATCCGACTGATCGCCAAAATGCCGACGCTGGCAGCAATGATCTACAAGCATTCGATTGGTCAACCCATCATGGGACCTGTGAACGCACTGAGTTATTCAGAAAATTTCCTGCATATGATGTTCGGCGTACCCGCCGAGGGCCCGTCTGTCAGTCCGGTTCTGGCAAAGGCCATGGATGTTATATTCCTGCTTCATGCCGACCATGAACAGAATGCTTCAACTTCAACCGTGCGACTTGCCGGTTCAACCGGCGCCAATCCCTATGCGTGCATCGCGTCCGGCATCGCAGCGTTGTGGGGCCCGGCACATGGCGGGGCTAATGAAGCAGTGCTGAAAATGCTCAATGAGATCGGCGACGAATCCAGAATCGAAGAGTTTATCGCCAGAGCCAAAGATAAAGACGACCCATTCCGGCTGATGGGTTTCGGTCATCGCGTGTACAAGAATTTTGATCCGCGCTCGAAAGTGATGCGAAAAATATGTGATGAAGTGCTTGCTGATCTTGGGGTGGAGAATGACCCGCTTTTCCGTATAGCACGCCGACTTGAAAAAATTGCACTTGAAGATCAGTATTTCATAGACAGAAAATTGTACCCGAACGTTGATTTTTACTCAGGCATCATTCTGAAGGCGATTGGCATACCCATGGGTATGTTCACGGTTATTTTTGCGCTTGGACGAACTCCTGGCTGGATTTCACATTGGAATGAAATGCTCAGTGGCTCATATAAGATAGGACGCCCCCGACAGCTGTATAAAGGTGCACCACGACGCAATTACCCGGTGGCCTGAATTTTTTTCAGCGGGGTTGCCTAACAACCAACCCCAACCCCAACAAACAAAAAGGCCGACTTCACAGTCGGCCTTTTTGTTTGTTACCTAAACACATAATTTGGTGGAGCTAAGCGGGATCGAACCGCTGACCTCAACACTGCCAGTGTTGCGCTCTCCCAGCTGAGCTATAGCCCCTTGTTTATGCTATCAGTGCAAGCTTTCTATGCACCATCTATGCAACAAAGACGGGCCGGCTGAGTAGGCCCTGCTGCAACGACCGCGCATTCTAGGCATGACACTTTAATATGTCAATGCCTTGATTCTTTAACCAAGTCAGGGTTGCGCTGGCCTCAAATAATTCTGCAACTCGCGCAAAACTCTCTCCAGCTCCTTAGCCTCTTTTTTGGAGACACCACCTAGCACATCAATCGCATGCCGAAGACGGGCGCGGCTTATATCCAATCCGAGAATAAACATAGCATCAATCACCGAAGTCGATACTGCCTTGCCGGTAATAGCGATAAACAGCGGAAACAAGGTTTCTCGAATCTTGATATCCAGAAACTGAGAGAGCGTCTGACAGAGCTGCTCGACGCCTTCTCGTGACCATTCAGGTAACTGCTCAAGTTGCCACAGAGTCAATTGAAGAATTTTTTTACAGTCATCCGATGTCAGTTGTTTGTGCTTAAAATCATCTTCAGAAACCGGCAGCAGGCCACTCAGAAAGAATCCAGCCAAAGGAATAACGTCACTGAATCTCTCCACCCTATCCTTCAGCAATGGAATGATTCGCGAAATCTTCCCCGGATCGAAAGCCCATTGGGAAAATGCGGCCACGAAGGCTTCAGCGTCAAGATTCTCACGAATATACTTTCCATTCAGCCAGTCCAGTTTCTCAACGTCAAAAACCGGCCCACCCAGTGATACCCTGTCAATATCAAATGCGGATTGCATCTCATCGATTGAGAATTTTTCACGTCCATCCGGCATTGTCCAACCCATCATGCCCAGATAATTTATCAACGATTCAGGCAAATACCCCATATCTTTATAGTAAGAAATGCTCGTTGGATTCTTGCGTTTGCTGAGCTTGCTCTTGTCCGGGTTGCGCAGCAGTGGCATATGACAGAACTGCGGAGGCTGCCAACCGAAGTGTTGGTACAACAACAAGTGTTTTGGTGTGGAGTTAATCCACTCCTCACCGCGGATGACATGGGTGATCTCCATCAGGTGATCATCAACAACATTGGCAAAGTGGTAAGTCGGTAAATGATCAGACTTCATCAACACCTGCATATCAATTTGTTCCCAGGCGATACGAATCTCCCCCCGCAAGCGATCAGTGAAAACACAATCCCCCTCTTCTGGCACCCTCATACGCACAACATAGGGTTGCTTCTCTGCGCGTTTCTTCTGAACTTCGTGCTCGCTCAACGACAGGCAATGGCCGTCATAACCCGGTGTCTGACGATTTTCAGTTTGGCTCAATCTCAGTGCATCCAGACGTTCAGCTGAACAAAAGCAACAAAATGCCTGACCATTTTCCAACAACACGTCGATGTGTTTTCTATAGATATCACTGCGCTGACTTTGGCGGTATGGCCCATGTGGACCACCTACATCAGGACCCTCATGCCAGTCGAGCCCCAGCCAACGCAAAGCCTTCAGGATATCCTGTTCAGAGCGTGCGGTACTGCGCGTCTGATCCGTGTCCTCAATTCGAAGAATAAATTCGCCCTCATGCTGCCTTGCAAAGCAACGATTAAATAAGGCGATGTAGGCAGTGCCCACGTGAGGATCTCCCGTTGGGGACGGAGCAATTCGTGTACGAACCTTGGCCATAGGTCTCCTGTCTGGCGTGTATCTGTTTAACGCTGATCAAAACAGAATTATACGTTAAGCACTGTTATTGCTCCACGATACAAACTGCTTTGTTATAATCCTCTTCTCTTTTAGGCTCACACCACTCAGTAACAACTCACACGATTCAGGTATTGCCCGGTGCAAACATCCGTCAGTGAAAACTCTACTGCCTCACCCGTACTTCAGGCTGGGGCTACGTCACACCGATTTTGTGTCGCCCCTATGCTGGATTGGACAGACAGGCATGAACGGTATTTTCTGCGCCTGTTAAGTCATCATGCCCGACTCTATACAGAAATGGTGACCACAGGCGCACTGCTGTTTGGTGATACCAAGCGCCACCTGGACTTTAGCCCTCAAGAGCACCCGCTCGCCCTGCAATTGGGAGGTAGCGACCCTGAGGCCCTGGCCAGGTGCGCGGAACTGGCCAACCAATGGTCTTATGATGAAATCAACCTCAATATTGGCTGCCCCAGTGACCGAGTCCAGTCAGGCAAATTTGGCGCCTGCCTGATGGCTGAGCCCGAACTTGTTGCAAAATGTATTGCTGCCATGAAAAACGTTACCGATATTCCGGTCACCATAAAATCAAGAATTGGAATTGACGAGCATGACAATGATGCATTTCTGTCGCAATTCATGCGGGCAGCACATACTGCCGGGTGCAGAACTTTTATCGTGCACGCACGAATTGCAGTACTGGCAGGTTTGAGCCCGAAACAGAACCGTGAAGTACCGCCATTAAACTATGATCGGGTTGCCCGGATGAAAGAGACATTCCAGGACTGCGTTATTGTCCTGAATGGTGGCATAAGCTCGCTGGAGCAGGCGCAACAACTGTTGAAGATATTTGACGGTGTCATGCTCGGCAGAGAAATTTATCACAATCCTTATCTGCTGGCTGAGGTAGATCAGCGCCTGTTTGATGTTGATACTGTATCGCTGACGCGACGCGAAGTTATGAAAAAATTTATACCCTATGTTCGTGATCAACTGCAGGCGGGAGCCGCATTACAACACATGACCCGACATATCCTTGGCTTGTATAAAGGACAGCCCGGTGGCAGACTTTTCAGGCGCCATCTCAGTGAAAATGCATGGAAGAAGCACGCGGGCATCAGCATCCTTGAGGATGCATGTGCACTGGCAGAACCAAACTAAAGCAGGAGACTTTTAATGATCATCAGTATAAAGAGATTTTTTGAAAATCAGCTTAAGTTTCAGTCAACAGAAACGCCTGCGCTCAAAAACCATCGCCTGCAACTGGCCAGTGCTGCACTGATGATCGAGCTTCTGAAAACGGACAGGCACATAGATGAGCGTGAGACATCCGCCGTAAAACGCCTGCTTTTGAGCACATTCTCGCTGAATCACGAAGAGCTTGATCAGGTGATAAAACTTGCAGAAAGAGAGGTGAATGAAGCAGTTTCTCTTTATGAGTTTACCAGCTTGATAAACGAAGCCTACAGTTATGAGGATAAGTTGTTACTGGTTGAAAATTTGTGGAGCGTGGCGTTAGCGGATGATCATCTCGACAAATATGAAGAACAACTGATCAGAAAAACTGCAGACCTTATTTACATATCACACAGCGATTTCATCAAGTGCAAATTAAAAGTGAGGGATAAGCTGAAAGCAGGCCTGCCGCACGCCTGAGCAATAACATCCTGGGCCCTTAGTCCCACTCATCACGACCCCAACTGTCCTCGACCTCTCCGTCAAGCACCAGATACTGTCGTTGCTGGATATAGGCTTCGCGAGTAAACAGATACTGGTCTCCCATCATCAATGAATCGACAACCAATACTGCTACGCGTTTATCCACCTGCTGTAATACAAAACTTCCGTTACGGATAGCCGGGTTATCGTTATAAGTCATCGGATCTGTGAAGGTATCTACAATCAATCCGAAGGTATCGCGCACATTACTAGGACCAAACAAAGGGAGCACCATGTATGGACCCGGCCCTACGCCCCATCGCCCCAAGGTCTGCCCAAAATCCTCATCATTTCTTTCCAGACCAGCATGTGTAGCCACGTCAACCAAGCCGCCCAGACCAACCGTGGTGTTTATTAATATTCTGCCGCTGTCAGAGGCTGCGTCCCCAATCTTCAGTTGCAAGACGTTGTTCAGCAATACCGTCACGTCAAGAATATTAAAAAACACATTGCTGACGCCTCGCCTGGCCAGCGAAGGCACGATGCGAACGTATGTGGTGGCCACCGGACGGAGCACAACGGTATCCAGGTGCTCGTTAAATGCGTGAACCCGAATGTTCCATGACTCCCACGGATCACTTTCCGTTGCATGACCAAACTGAGCGCCAGCACAAAGACAAGTCACCATCAGAATGCGACTGATCCTTGCCAATTTTAAGATACCCAGCACACAACCCTCCTGTAAACCAGCCTGCGCGGCGCTATGCAACAAAACTCAGGGGCTCTCGGTTACTTCCAGCCCTACGCAGGGCGCGCATTATCACAGATTCAATACTTACTGAATATCCCCTACCCTCGCCTGATCCAGCAGCCTGATCAGCTTTTTTGCAGACACAGGCCTCTTTGTACCCAAGGTTTGAGCAAAAAGTGACACTCTCAACTCCTGCACAAGCCAAGGAAATTCAGGCAAACTACCCGGGCGGAGCTTCATTAGCTCACCGTATTGCAACTCCAACGAATTGATAACAGACATGTTTTCAATATCTTTAATCTGAGAAGATGGTGCCTTTTCAAGCCGGAATCTCAATCCTTTGAGGTATCTCGGATATTCCCAAAGCCAAGTATCGGCAACAGATGCCGGAAATTGATCATCGACCAAAAACCGTAACTGTTTAGTGACATCCTGTCTGGTCGCTACTGAACCCAGACTCAGGGATCTATTCAGATCGAAAACAGATTCATAAACATCCTTGAGCAGGCGGCACACCCGATCCGCTGTCACCACAAGATCTGAGCGATGTAAGGAAAGCTTTTTCTCAAATTCTTTTTTGGTTAACGCACTCTTTTCATCGAGATGGAAGGCTAGACGATAGATAGTCAGTAGGGCATTGTCCTGCCAGCTAAGCTCTTGATCTACGAGTTTCAGACCCAGAGTCTGCTTCAACGACCGCAGTTGTCTGAGAATGATATCTCGCTGCTGCGCAGTTCTGAACATCAACAAGCGGGCGAGACCACTTTGTGAAACACGCCACGCCTTGTCAGGAGAGTCACACAGAACAATTGAGACCGATGTTTTGTCATCCTGAATGGCCGGATAACGCAGCAGCGTCAGCCCCTGGCGTATTTCCAGAAAGTCTGGCAAGTCGATGAAACTCCAGCCATTGAAGCCTTCCTGTTCAATACTGTGCCTGACTTCAGTGGCCCGGCTTGACGTCTGGACTAACTGTTGTTTAAGTTTTTCCAGATCCTGATCAACGGCCAACAAATTGCCACGCTGATCCAGCACCCTCAGTCTTGGCGATAAGTGTTTGGGGATATTCTGGTAATCCCATTGTTCAGGTTCAATTCGGATCCGTTTGAGCCGCCACGCGCTGTCTGCTATCAACTGGGCAAGCGAATGTTTATTGGCTGTCCCCGCCATGGCAAGTACCTGATCAACAAAATCCGGCACCGGAACAAAATTTTTGCGCAGTGCCTTAGGCAAACTTTTAACCATGGCAACACATCGATCATGAACTAAACCTGGCACAGCCCACTCAATGTCTGCAATATCCACGTCAGCCAAAAGTCCTACCGGCACATCTATAGACACGCCATCGTCATCCGCGCCAGGTTCGAATCGATAGCTGATTGGCAATGAATTCTGCACAATAACAGTTTGATCCGGAAACTCGATTGCAGCAGCCTCATCGATGGAACGCACAGAGACGTCTGTCAGCGACATTGTGAGTAATGTTGGATTTTCCCTACCATCCTTCTGATACCAGACTTTCAGGCTTGCAAGACTGTTGACATCGGCAGGTAAGCGTGTTTCATAAAATGAATACAACACGTCATCGCTGACCAGAATGTCCGGTTTGCGTTCTTTCTCTTCTTGCTTACGTAGCTCGTCCAGTAATTGTTGATTCTTTTTGTAAAACAAAAGGTCAGTATCCAGCTGCTCTTCTACCAGAGCCTGACGGATAAAAATGTCCCGGCAAAGTGCAGCATTCACCGAAGAGAAAGATATCTGCCGCTTTTCAATCAGAGTCAGCCCGGATAGCGATATTTTTTCATAGGCAACCACTTCACCTCGTTTCTTCTCCCAGTGAGCGTCAAACTGTTCGCTCTTTATCAGATGCGCTGCAATATCAACTGCCCACTCAGGTTCAATCCTTGCCGCCAGCGTTGCAAACAATCTGCTGGTTTCAATCAACTCGGCGCAGACAATCCAGCGAGGCATTTTCTTGAACAGTACCGATGTAGGAAAAAGCGAGAATTTTCTGCCCCGACTCCCGCTATAGAGAGCTTCAGCAGACTTGGACCCCAGCTGATTTAAAGACCCGCTCAAAATCGCCCGATGAATAGCCTGATAGAGCACGGCATTGATACTACCGGGCTCGGTCTTATTGTCATGAGCAACTGTGAAACCCGTATCCTGGCATGCAATACTCAGCTGCCGATGTGTTTCGCGCCACTCGCGCAATCTCATCAATGACAAAAAATTTTCTTTGCAATAGTTTTTAAATTCACTTTTAGTGAGCGCCTGACGCTGAGACTCTACAGTATCCCAAAGTAGAACCCATGAGAGAAAGTCTGATTCCGGATGCGAAAACTGTTTATGACGTTCACGAGATACCTGTCTCTTGTCAGCCGGCGATTCCTTGGGATCCTGCACGCTCAGAGCACTGACGATGATTAACAGTTCATAAAGACAATTATTTTTTGCACCTTCTATCAGCATCCGCGCAAGACGAGGATCTGTCGGCATCCTGGCCATTTGCCGACCTGTCGGTGTCAACTGCCTGTCGCGGGTAATGGCACACAACTCATCCAATAATTTAAATCCGTCATTTATTGCCCGCATTTCCGGTGGTTCCACAAATGGAAAGCGGGCCACTTCTCCAAGCCTGAGTGACAACATCTGCAGTATCACAGCACCAAGACTGGTCCGCTGTATCTCAGGATCAGTAAACAGTGGGCGACTTAAAAAATCTTGCTCACTGTACAATCGAATGCAAATACCTTTGGCAACACGTCCACAGCGCCCGGCGCGCTGATTGGCACTGGCCTGTGAAATTGGTTCTATTGGTAATCGTTGGACTTTGCTTTGAATACTGTAACGACTGATTCTTGCCAATCCAGTATCAATAACATAACGGATACCAGGCACGGTCAGTGATGTTTCGGCCACATTGGTAGACAGCACAATCCTTCGGCCAACGTGTGAAGCAAATATCTTCTGCTGCTCGTTCTGTGTCAGCCGGGCATACAGCGGCAGTATTTCAGTATGGCGCAATTCTTGTTTGCGCAATGACATTGCCAGATCCCGGATATCCCGCTCACCACTCAGAAAAATCAACACATCGCCAGGAGGTAGTCTTTGCTCACGTTCAAACGTTTCAAGCGTTCGCAAAGCTCGCATTACACTTGTCAGCAATTGATCATCGTCAGAATCATCCGCTATGTAGTCAACGGGATCCTGATAGATTACGTCTACTGGAAATGTGCGACCCGATACGCTGATAATTGGCGCACCTGAAAAATGCTGAGAGAATTTTTCAACATCGATTGTCGCGGAAGTTATGATTATTTTTAGTTCAGGTCTTTGAACACAGATACGTTTTAAGTAGCCAAGCAGAAAATCTATATTCAGACTGCGCTCATGAGCCTCATCAATGATAATGACCTCATATTTGGTCAGCAGTTTATCCTGCTGTATCTCTGCCAGCAGAATTCCATCTGTCATCAACTTAATTAGCGTCCGCTCTGAGCTGACATCATCAAAACGAACCTGATAACCGACCGACTGACCAAGGACCTGACCCAATTCTTCTGCAATCCGCGTCGCTACCGCCCGCGCTGCAAGCCGCCGCGGCTGCGTATGCCCGATAAGGCCCCTGGAACCGAGGCCAAGATCAAGACATATCTTGGGTATCTGTGTGGTCTTGCCGGAACCAGTCTCGCCAGCAATCACCACAATCTGGTTATTTTTGATTGCCGCAGCAATCTCAGAGCGCTTCTCTGAGATCGGTAGTGCTTCAGGGTATGAGAATGCCGGTACAGAAAGAGTACGCGTATTTACTGTCTCTATAGAGCGATCAACAATGGCATTCAGTTTTT
Organism: Gammaproteobacteria bacterium; assembly: GCA_041306975.1. Taxonomy (GTDB): domain Bacteria; phylum Pseudomonadota; class Gammaproteobacteria; order Pseudomonadales; family Pseudohongiellaceae; genus Pseudohongiella. The sequence continues at coordinate 27,270 of JBFZEG010000136.1, forward strand.
CAATTTCGGCACTGCGCTTTTCGTTCGAGAATGAGCGAAGTCGTGCAATATCTCTTGCAAAGCGGTACTGATCTTTAATCAGAGCCCGGGATATTTTGTATTCCAGTTCCTTGAGCATTCAGAAAACCCGTTAAAAGTACTTGTATGGCTCTGTATAATGGCAAAGGCCTGTCTATCGGCGCGCTCCGACAGATAGGCCTTTTTTTGAAATTGAAAACCAAGCTCTATTTTGCGTTGCGTTTTAGTTCCTGCTCTCTGATTTCACGGCGCAAAATCTTTCCAACATTCGACTTTGGCAAATCATCCACAAACACAATGTCTTTGGGTACTTTGTAAGCAGTGAGGTTTTCTCGACAATGAGCTGTGACATCATCCAGAGTCAGTACATTGTCCCTACGAACCACAAATAGTTTGATTGCTTCACCAGTCTTTTCGTTGGGAACACCGATCGCCGCTGATTCCGCGACACCCGGGTGCGAATTGACAACCTCCTCGACCTCACTGGGGAAAACGTTGAATCCTGAAACAATGATCATATCCTTTTTCCGGTCTACAATTTTGATAAATCCCTCAGGGTCAATTAATGCAAAATCACCACTCTTGAACCAGCCATCCGGTGTTATTGCGTCTTTTGTCGCAGCTTCATTGCGCCAATATCCTTTCATAACCTGTGGACCGCGGATCCAAAGCTCACCTTTTTCACCAAAACCAACGTCGTTGCCGTGCTCGTCGACAGTTTTTACTTCAGTCGACGGCACTGGCTTGCCCACAGTTCCAATCTTGACCTTATCGTGAGGATTGACACTCACGACCGGCGAACACTCAGTCAATCCATACCCTTCATAAACCTGGCAACCTGTGACACGCTGCCACTCCTCAGCGACACTGATTGTAAGAGCCATCCCACCGGCCCCGGTGAAACGCATCTGACTGAAATTCACTTGTGAAATTTCTATATGGCGGCACATGGCCAGAAATAGTGTGTTGATACCAACAAATCCGTTGATAGCCGGCAATGACTTCAACGTCTTAATCAATCCATTGAGATCTCTTGGATTTGGTATCAAGACGCTCAGATTGCCGGCATACACGCCGGCCATACAATGAAACATAAAAGCATACGTGTGATACAGCGGCAGTGGCGCTATGATCGTATCGGCGCCATCTCGCACCAGAGGCTTACTGACCTCTCGCAGCTGCATCATGTTAAACACAAGATTTTTGTGGGTTAACATGGCACCTTTAGCCAGTCCCGTTGTACCTCCCGTGTACAATACGATGGCAACATCGGTGCCGCTCTCGCGTCTCACTTTGTTTGCTGGAGTATTACCCAGAGCTTGTGACCACTGCACAGCTTGCGGAATCCGCCAAGTTGGCACCATGCGCTTAAGATACTTGACTGCGAAATTCATCAGTGCTCGTTTGGGTTGCGGCAGCATATCCGCCAATTGCGTCACCAGCACACAGGTGATGTCCGTATTGGGCAGCACTTTCTCAAGCTTGTCGCAGAAATTCTCGAGGATCACGATGCCTTTAACCCCAGAATCGACAAACTGGTGCTGCATTTCTCGAACGGTGTAAAGCGGATTGGTATTGACGATGACCAGACCCGCGCGGGCAGCAGCAATCGCTGTGACCGGAAACTGCAAAAGATTGGGTAACTGAATTGCAATTCTGTCACCAGCCTGCAAGCCACTTTTGTTAACAAACCAGCTGGCAAGGCGAGCACTGTATTCGTCAAGTTCTTTAAATGTCAGTGTATGACCGAGGCAGTTAAACGCAGGCTTGTCAGCATGATGGGTAAACGCGAACTCGAAAACATCAACAATTGACTTAAACTGCTCCGGATTGATATCTGCCTCAGTTGACAGACTTGGTGCTGCGAACATTCTGACTCTCCGATCGATTGTTTTTTATGTGCATATAAGCCGCTTACTTGCTAAGCAGGCTCATCGCTTGCTCAAGACCTTTTACTGACATTGGAAACATTCTGTCTGCAACTAACTCGCGGACAATCGCAATTGAGTAACCATGCTCCCAATGCTGCTTGGGGACAGGATTGATCCATGCGACATGTTCATAATGTTCAGTCAGTCGCTGCATCCACACAACACCAGCTTCTTCATTGTAGTGCTCGATACTGCCACCAACGTGAGTAATCTCATACGGAGCCATTGTTGCATCACCTACAAAAAGCACCTTGTAATCCCTGCCATACTTGTTTAGCACATCAAAAATTGCTGTAGTTTCAGCCTGCCGTCGTTTGCTTTGCTTCCACACAGATTCATAAACAAAATTGTGGAAATAGAAGTATTCCAGATGTTTGAATTCAGAGCGCGCTGCCGAAAACAGCTCTTCACATAATTGAATGTAGGGATCCATCGAACCGCCGACATCAAAAAATATAAGCACTTTGACGGAGTTATGGCGCTCGGGAACCATCTTGATATCCAACAGTCCGGCATTGCGAGCAGTTGAAGTGATGGTGTCATCTATATCAAGCTCATCATGCACACCTGTCCTGGCAAATTTGCGCAAACGCCTCAAGGCCATTTTGATATTGCGGGTACCTAGCTCAACACTGTCATCAAGGTCCCGGTATTCTCGCTTGTCCCACACCTTGACCGCTTTACCTTCCCTGCCCTCATCCTGGCCGACACGAATTCCCTCAGGATTAAAACCGAAGGCACCGTAGGGTGATGTCCCACCCGTACCAATCCATTTATTCCCACCTTGGTGACGCTCTTTCTGCTCAGCCAAGCGTTTACGAAATTCTTCCATGAGCTTCTCAAGCCCGCCCATAGACTCGATCAGTGCACGCTCTTCCTCTGAAAGAGATGCCTCAAACTGCCGCTTGACCCAGTCGTCGGGGATCACATCCCTTAGCAGATCATCAAGGACAGAAAGCTCTCTGAAGTATCGGGAAAATGCCCTGTCAAACCGATCGTAATACTTTTCATCTTTTACCAAACACAACCGTGCCAACAGGTAAAATTGATCCATATCTGCAAACGCAAAATTTTGTTTCAGGCATTCCAGCAAGGAAAACAATTCACCCAGGCTCACTGGTACTTTTTCTCTACGCAGACTGTTAAAAAATCGAATCAACATGGGACTATCTTTTTGCCCGGTGCATAAATGCAATTTTTTCCAGCA
>JBFZEG010000146.1:0-89523 GCA_041306975.1 Gammaproteobacteria bacterium
CTGTGTATTGTCAAAAACCGGAATTTCAAGTCGGCTTTGATGGGTTTTTATGCCAGTTAAGGCTTTCAGCAGCTCAAGCCCTTCCAACACCACCGACCCCTGGCAATTCATCGACACCAGGGCAGCTTTTAGCGAATGCGTGTGCAACACCGCACCGATACTGTCATCGCGCCGGTACAACTGAGTGTGTAACAGGGTTTCTGCTGACGGGGTGAGGCCATCCAGTGACTTACCGTGCATATCCACACGCATGATATCGGTGCGTTGCAGATTACCTTTGTCGCGACCGGACACGGTGATGGCGCATTGCCCAGCGATAGGCCCGCTGCCAGGCGCGCTGTCAGGCCTGCCGCTGGGCTGACAGCTCAAACGCAGCGAGAAATTACTGCTGGTGGCCGGGCAAAAACCCTGTTGCCACAAGCGCTGCCCGACCCAAATCAGATCAGTAACAGCCTGATTAAAACTATCTGTCGTTGTCATAGCGCCGAATTATAGCCGCAAAGATCAATCCAGCACACACACCAGTCCCTTTAGATACAAAGACTCCGGAAATGGCAGGCCCACCGGATGATCTTCAGACTGATGCAGGTAGTGGGTAATGCGCCCTTCGCGTCCGGCATCCAGCAGACCGTCTGCGGTGATTTTCTGGAACAAGGCCGGATCGATTGCACCCGAACAGGAAAAACTCACCAACGTGCCGCCGGTGGCAATCAGCTGCGCGGCCTGCAGGGTGATGTCTTTGTAAGCGCGCGCTGCTTTCAGAAATTGTGATTTTGTCTCGGCAAATTTGGGCGGATCCAGAATCACCAGATCAAAGGTCTGCCCCTGCTGTCGCAATTCACGCAGATACTCAAACACATTGGCCTGCACCAGATCGGCCTGTTCGGGTTCAAAACCATTCAGCGCAAGGTTATTGGCAGCGACCTGCAATGATGGCGAGGAGGAATCGATATTGATGACATGTTCTGCGCCGCCTTTGAGCGCCGCCACACCAAAACCGCCGGTGTATGAGAAACAATTTAAAACGCGTCGCACGGCTTGCACACTGCCAACGCGCTCACGGCAGTAAGACTGCACCAGCGAACGGTTATCAAACTGGTCGAGGTAATAACCGGTTTTGTGGCCCTGTTTGATGTTGACCTCAAAAATTCTATCCTGCTCCACAATCTCTACCGACTCCGGTGGCTCTTCACCCCACAGCACACCAGTTTGCTGAGGCAGACCTTCGTGTTTACGCACATTAACGTCAGAACGCTCATAAATGCCCACACAAGGGGAAAACTCGCGCAGTGCAGCAATGATGGTGTCACGCCAGAATTCAGGGCCGGTGCTCAGAAACTGGCACGACAGAAAATCACCGTACCGGTCCACAATCAATCCAGGCAGACCATCGGATTCGGCATAAATCAGCCGCACGGCGGTGCGTGTTGCGCTTAACAGATGTGCGCGCCTCTGCACTGCGCGTTGTACACGAGTACGGATAAAGTCAGCATCTATCTGCTGCGTACCGTCCACGGTCCACAGCCGCGCACGAATTTGAGATGAGGGTGACCAGGCCGCAAGACCCAGCGTTTTTCCGGTGCTGTCCAGTACCGTGACAGTGTCGCCGGGTTGTGGGTTGCCGGTCACCTTGTCGACAGCGCCGGAGAATATCCACGGATGGTGGCGTACGACAGAGCTATCTCGCCCTTTGTTCAGTTGTAGCGTTTTCATAAGCGGTCCCGCTTTAATGGCCAGTTGTGCATGGCCGGGTGTAACATCAGGGTCATACGATGACACAGACTCAACAACATGAATATAAAACATTCGCGTTACGTGGTGGATACCAATGTGCTGATAGCTGCCAGTGCAGTTGATCCCGCGCACAGCCACGATATTGGCGCAGAACCAGCCGACCCCGGACAACGCCTGTTGGTCTGGAAATGGCTGGACGAATTTGCCAACAGTGATGCACATCTTGTGCTGGATCAGCAGGGGCAAATTTTTGAGGAGTATCATCACAAACTCAGCTTTGATGATTATGGTTTGCAGGTGATGTTGCACAAATGGGATCGCGGCGCAGTCGACATGGTTGATCTGGCCTATGATCATGATGGCAACGCCGTTCTGCCCTACGAAATCGGCTGTGTTGTGCATGACATGGCGGATCGCAAGATGGTGGCCGCCGCGTTGGCCGCTCAAGAGGTATTCGGTGAGTGTTGTATAGCCTTTGCCGGCGATACTGACTGGTATGACTGGGAAACCATTTTATTGGCCACTGGCCTGAGTTATGACGCCATGATTGATCGCTGGGCACGGGCCAGGTACCGGGAAAAACAACAACGAAAACCCCATGAAAAACACAAAGAGGAAAAACACAAAGAGCAAAAATACCCCAAGGAGTTAACTAAAAAGTGAGCGATTTTTTCCGCTTCCCACACACCGCGCACATTGCCTGGCTGAACAAAGGCAGCCCGCGTGATGACAAAATCCTCAATCCGGCAGAAGTTAAATCCCTGCTGCAGGGCGTAGTGGTAGTAGAAGAAAAGCTCGACGGTGCCAATCTGGGTATATCACTGGACAACCATGGACAACTGCGCGCGCAGAATCGTGGCCAGTATCTACTGCAGCCGTTCACCGGTCAGTTCTCGCGACTGGTGCCGTGGTTGACACAGCATAAAAGCGCCTTGCATGACATCGTGACGCCGGATCTGATTGTGTTTGGTGAATGGTGTGCAGCCCAGCACTCACTGGACTATGCGCAACTGCCCGACTGGTTTCTGATGTTTGATGTGTATGACCGCCGCACTGAAAAATTCTGGAGCACAGCGCGACGTAATGAACTGGCCGAATCAGCGGGCCTGGCCACGGTGCCATGTGTATTTACAGGGGAAATCACTCTGGATCAGCTGAAACAGTTGGTTGAACACAAACCCAGCCTTTACCGGCAAGGCCACGGACATGTTCCCGCGCCACTGGAAGGCGTGGTCATCCGTCAGGAGTCAGCAGACTGGTGTGAGGCGCGAGGCAAACTGGTGCGCGCCGAGTTTACTCAGGCAATTGAAGAACACTGGAGTCGCAAAGCCATTCATTGGAACCGTGTTCACTTTGAATCAGGGGAACGCTGATGCAGACAGTTCTTTAATACGTCCCAGGTGGTTCAGGGCGAGGCGCTGACCTGCGCAAACACCGTTTCGGTGTCAAACAGCACCGTCACCATTCCCTCCCTGCAACAAGTCCAATTGGCTACCAACAATGGTGCGTCTGTCGCGGATAGCGCGCAGCACCTGACCGCGGCGTGCATCATCCATTAACTCTTTTAAAGCCAACTAGGCTGAAATAGCCAGCCTCTCGCTGTAATACAGCCTGGCTGCAAGACACCATAACGACGCCCCCAGACCAAAACCCGCTCCAAGATAGGTCGCCCATTGCACAACGCTGATGGCTTCCACCCTGAGAACCATCAGAATCAGCTGGTTCTGTGCCAAGAAAGGCGTTGCAAACATCCACAATGCATTTTTAACCGGGTTCACCAGCAAAATCGCGGTGGGCAGCACCGGCAACAGCATCAGTATGCCCATGTAACTCTGTGCCTCCTTAAGGCTTTTAACGGAGGCGGAAATCAATGTCAGCAGGGTGGTACCTATCAACACCATGGGTAACAGGATGATCAACAATTTGCCAATCGCCAGCATCGACACATCCATGTCGGCAAAAGGGCCGCTGCGCACAAAGGCGAAACTCAGCTTGAAGCTGAGCAACGTCAGCAACAATACCAACATGCCAAACACACAGGCGGCTGCAATTTTGCCGCTCATAATCGAGACACGCGAGGCTGGCGTAGCCAACAGAGGCTCCAGCGACTGACGTTCACGCTCCCCCGCGGTGGCATCCATCACCAGATACGCACCGCCCAAAAATGCTGTCAGAATCAGCAGATAGGGCAAAAATGCCAACAACATGCCGCGCCGTGCTTCATCGGTTGCCAGATCGCGCTGCGTCACCTGCAATGCCTGACTCAGTGTTGGATCCACGCCGCGGGCAATCAGGCGCACTGCACCTGCCTGCCGTGAGTAGACCTCCAGTGCACGCTCAACACGTCGCACCGGGATTTGTGCATCCTGCCGCGAACTGTCAAACAGAATTTCGACGGTAGCGGCCCGGCTCTGGCGCCAATCGTCGGCGTAGGACTCGTCAATTCTGAGAACAACATCGCGTTCCTGACTGCGGATAATTGCTTCCACATCGGCGGGTGGCGGCTCAATGCGGATATTCTGTGTGGCCAGATAGGCAACCAGATTAGGCGCGTAGTCGGCCCCCATCACCGGTAGCCGCAACTCCGACTCCAGTTGTGTCTCCGCCCGGCTCTGCGCCAGAGCGCCCATACCGAGAATGAGAACTGGCACCAGCAGCGGTACCATAAGCAGGCCGTTAATAATGATTTTCCGGTCACGAAATGTTTCCGTGAGTTCCTTGATCATCACCGTGATCAGTGTTCTCATGCTGATGACTCCCCGTCACTGCCAATGGCTTTGACAAACGCATCCTCCAGTGTGGATTCTCCCGTTTGCTCAAGCAACTGATTGGGCGACCCCTGGGCGGTGACCCGCCCCTTGGCAATTACCACGATGTGATCACACAGCGCGCCGACCTCCTGCATGATGTGACTGGACAGGATCACACAGTGACCTTCGGCACGCAGTTTTTTCAGGAATTCACGCAACGCGCGTGTGGTCATTACATCCAGGCCGTTGGTGGGCTCGTCGAGAATCACATTTTTCGGGTTATGCACCAAAGCACGAGCGATCGCAGTTTTGGTGCGTTGGCCCTGCGAAAATCCTTCCGTGCGCCGATCAATAAAATCAGTCATGCCCAGCGCCTCCACCAGGCGGTCGGTGTTAATGCGGATGCTGGCCTCATCCATGCCGTGCAGCCGGCCAAAGTAGGTAATGTTCTCCCGCGCGCTCAAACGTTTGTAAAGGCTGCGCGCATCCGGCAATACGCCCAGTGACCGGCGCACTGCATCCGCATCACGGGTGGTATCCTGACCATCCACATACACACTGCCCTGATCAGCCTTCATCAGCGTGTAGAGAATACGCATGGTTGTTGTTTTACCGGCGCCGTTTGGTCCCAGCAAGCCGGTAATTGCGCCATCTTCAGCCCTGAAACTCACGCCATTAACAGCGGTTACTGTGCCGGTTTTGGTTTTGAAATGTTTGTGCAGATTGTTTAGCTCAATCATAGTGACTTACTCAGGGCTCCCATCCATGTAAACCAGTGCCGGGCGGCAAAGGCGCCAGGTGATCCAGACAGCTGGCATCGAGTGCGTTGGCATCCGCCGATTCAATAAATTGCGCAAACAAGGTTGGCATGCAGCCTGAGCCAATCACCGTATGCCCCTGACCTTTTAACACCAGATGCCGCGCCTTGTTCAGATGCGCAATCGCTGAATCCCCATAGCGTGGTGGCGTTACCGGGTCAAATTCACCACTGATCGCCAGCACCGGCATATCACCGGTTAGCGGCGCGCGGAAGTTATCACGACGCTGGCCGCGGGGCCATTCAGCGCACTGCGCCAACGTGAAACCCACAAATTCACCACCCATCACCGTCCCCTCATCCGCCGGGTCCACCCTCATCTCATCTGCGTCCTCGCTGCAAGTCACAGAAAACTGCAGACCAAGCATAATCTGATCACCCAACGATTCACCGATAAATCTGGCCTGAGCCAATAAAGTGGCGTAGTCACCGGCCAGCGCCTGACTGACAACCACCGGCAACAGCACCGCGGTCATCGGAGAGTAGGCATACAGGCGCAGCAGAATGCTCAAGTGCCCCATGGTCGGCACCTCCTCATGCCACTGACCGGTTGTAGCGTCACGGTATCGCACCGGCGCAAGATCAGCATCCGCGAGCGCCGCCCGCACCTGCGCCACTGCCGCCAGCGGATCTGCGAGAGCCATTGAACAGGCAACGTCGGCCTGACAGCGTAAAAATTGTGTCTGTAATGCCGCCTCAAGATTCCTGGCGTGCTCGGCGCCTAACACCAGATCATTAGGCACCACACTATCGATAAGCACGGCGCGAGTACTGAGCGGATAGGCCGCAGCGAACTGCTGCGCCACGCGCGTGCCATAAGAAGCGCCGTAAAGATTGATGGTCTGCGCCCCCAAGGCCACGCGCACCGACTCCAAGTCGGCAATCGCATCGGTGGTGGTGTAGTGGCGCACGTCAGCGCGATCGGAAAGTTCCGCTAGGCAGCCCTCCGCAAACTCGCGCGCAGCCGCCACAGTTAACTCTGTCCCTACGCTGTAGAGTTCCATCGCTGCTGTTTCGCTGCAATCGAGGGGATTGGAGTCACCGGTGCCACGCTGATCAACCAGAATGATATCGCGAGTGCGGTTTACCTCGGAAAACGCAGCCGCTACCGACGGATACGAGGCTTTGGCACCCTGCCCGGGCCCACCGGCAAGCATAAACAACGGATCCGGCGCCGCTTCACCTGTTGCCGGCACCCAAGCAATGGCAAGCGAGATCATGCGGCCAGCCGATTCTGCACGATTCTCCGGTACCTCCAATTCAGCGCACAGCGCTTTCTCGGCGCCAGGCTGGCCGGGGGCAGACAAACTGCAGGGTTCAAATTCCAAAGAACCCAGACGCCTAAGTTCCGACTGGGCATTAGCCGTTGGCAACACGGCAACGAGGGCCGAACACATTGCCAGACCTAATAAAAGTCTCATGGACAGACTCCTCAAGCCAGAGGCATAACGATCAGCGCCCGTCACACTGCTTACCACTGCCGCAGAATTGCCCCTCAAGACCATGTCTGCCAGCCAGAGCGCGTGATCGATCTCACGGCGATTCAGTTCGGACCTTTGTGGTGTTCTCATGCGTGAATCCTCTAAACATTACCCCGACACGCAAAGCAAAAATCTTGCCAATTCCGGCGAATACTGCCGCAACCCTGATGCCACGGGCGCTAGCGGCCCCTGATCCATTTTTAGTGTCGGTGCGCGTTAGCGTAAACTGCTAATACATGGCGAATTTGGCAGTAAGCGTAGCTGATTGAATCAGGAGCGCTGCGATAGATCAACTGTGGAAGTGTTAAGACGATGAGAGAGTTTACAGCGAGATATGTGGTGCCCGGGACCGGAATCGAACCGGTACGGAGTTTCCCCCGAGGGATTTTAAGTCCCTTGTGTCTACCTATTTCACCACCCGGGCAGAAAAAAACGCAAGGCGACAGACTGGCAAACAATGTTTGGAATGGAGGCTGAGGTCGGAATCGAACCGGCGTACACGGAGTTGCAGTCCGCTGCATGACCACTCTGCCACCCAGCCTGTACTTTTCCAAAGTTACCTGGCAGACAGGTAGTTACCCGGACTGGCCTGAGGCCTGAAATATAAGGCCCGATTGAATAGGCCAAAACTGGAGCGGGTAACGAGGCTCGAACTCGTGACCTCGACCTTGGCAAGGTCGCGCTCTACCAACTGAGCTACACCCGCTTGATTTTTCATGCCACTCTCACCGTTCTGACAGCGCCATATCGACGTTGCTGCTACTGCGAAAGAGGCGCTCATTCTAATGCCATTCGATTTTATGTCAAGCACCAAAAATTGATTATTTCGGTTTTTCTGGCCTGGTTTATCGCAAGACCGGCAGGGCCTTTTTCAGATAAACCATCATCGACCAAAGACTCAGAGCAGCCGACAAATACAACAAAAAATACCCTGCATAAAGGATCAGCACGGGCAGCGCCGGTGTGTAAGCGAGCAGCACAATGATGGCCAACATCTGCACCGTGGTCTTTACTTTGCCGATGAATCCTACGGCAACAACATCGCGCAGACTGCGACTGGCCATCCATTCGCGCAGCGCTGACACAAACACCTCACGGCCAATGATGATGGCGGTGGGAATGACAAACCACGGGCCGGGGTAGTTGGCGGTTAGCAACACTAATGCCATCACCACCAGCAACTTGTCAGCCACCGGGTCCAAAAATGCACCAAACGCAGATAATAGATTGAGCCTTCGGGCCAGAAATCCATCCAGCCAATCGGTAATGCTGGCCAATGTGAACAACACCGCTGCAATCAACTGACTAAAGGGCAATGAGCTGTAATAGACCAACACTATCACGGGCACTAACAGCACCCGCGAGATTGTCACCAGATTGGCTATATTCATAAACGACGCTCTCCCGCGCTGTTCAGGTATCAGGCTGCTGCTTAATATCCAGTCGCATTCTACTCATTATGTAATGCTTCATAAATGACCGCGGCCAGCTTTGTGCTGATCCCCGGTGCGCGTGCCAGATCCGCTTCGCTGGCTCGCTGTATCTCCTGTTGACCACCAAAGTACTTAAGAAGTTCGCGCCGGCGTGCAGGACCCAGACCGGGAATCTGCTCCAGCGGGGATTGCTGGCGGGTTTTAGCGCGTCGCGCCCGGTGGCCGGTGATCGCAAAACGGTGAGCTTCATCACGGACTTGCTGCAGAAGGTGAAGCGCCGGGGAATGGGTATCGATCACTATCTCGCTGAAACCGGCATCGGTTGCCAGAAACAACGTCTCTTGTCCTGCGCGGCGGCTGATACCTTTGGCAATACCAATCAGGGTCAATTCCGGTAACTGACAATTTTTTAATACCTGCACCGCCTGCGTGAGCTGCCCTTTGCCGCCATCGATCAACAGAATATCGGGTACTTTGCTGGCCAGTAACTCGCTGTCACCCGCATCGGCCTGTGAGTCCTGCAACTGACTGCTGAGTTTGGCATAACGGCGCGTCAAGGCCTGTTCCATGGCGGCATAGTCGTCACCCGGCTGAACATCGGTAATGTTGTAGCGCCGGTAGTCCGATTTCAGCGGGCCGCTCTGGTCAAACACCACACAGGCTCCGACGGTGCTTTCACCCATGGTATGGCTGATGTCAAAACATTCAATGCGCTGGGGTTCGGACTGCAATCCCAGCGCCTCCTGCAATAACTCAAAGCGTTGCACCATGGTCTGCCGGTTATTGACCAGGCTTTGCAGCGCCTGAACGGCGTTGTTAACCGCCATCTCCTGCCAGCGTGCACGGTGGGAACGCACCTTGCCCATCAGTCTGACGGCGTGCCCGGCCGCTGCGGACAAGGCTTCCTGCAAACTCTGATGGTCACTCAATGGCGGGTGCACAATCACCTCAGCCGGAATCAGTCCGGGCACCAGCTCGGCGTTCTCCCTGAGATAATAATGTGCAACAAAGGCTTCCAGTAACTCGGTTGCGTTGTCAGATAACTTGTCTTTGGGGAAATAATTACGGCTGCCCATAATCCTGCCGCCACGGATACACATGACGTGAACGCAGGTATAGGCACCTTCCAGAACTGCTGCCATCACATCTGCGTCATTGCCGTCACCGGAGATAATCTGCTGCGACTGGATTCTGCGCAGATCAACAATTTTATCGCGCAGCCGTGCCGCCTGCTCATAGGCCAGCTCCGCAGCTTTTTGTTCCATTCGCTGACCCAGTGTCTGGATCAGCGTGTCGCTTTTGCCCTGCAAAAACAGAGAGGCATCCTGCACATCCACAGCATAGTCGGTAGGCGCAATCAGACCCACACAAGGCGCTGTGCAGCGTCCAATCTGATGTTGGAGACAGGGCCGGCTACGGTTGCGGAAATAGCTGTCCTCACACTGGCGCACACGAAATACTTTCTGCAACAAAGCCAGGCTCTCTCTGACCGCACTGGCACTGGGGTAAGGGCCAAAAAACGTTGCATCACGTTTGCGGGTGCCACGATAAAACGCCAGACGCGGATAGGCGTCTTTGTGCGTCAGCATAATGTAGGGGTAAGTTTTGTCGTCGCGCAGTTGAATGTTGTATGGCGGCCGGAATTTCTTGATCAGATTCTGTTCCAGCAGCAAAGCTTCCGTTTCGCTGTTGGTAACCGTGACATCAATGGCGGTAATGTGTGACACCAGCGCCATTGTTTTGGTATCGAGGCCGCTGCTGCGAAAATAATTGCTGACACGCTTTTTTAGATTTTTGGCCTTGCCGACGTAAAGCACAGCGCCAGCGTGATCCAGCATACGATAGACACCCGGGCGCTGGCTCATCACTTCCAGGGTTGCCTTGGCGTCAAAAACCGGCGATGTTTGTTGTTCGGCCATAGCGTTTATCATGCGTGCCAGGCACTGGCGGGTAAAATATTGACCTCGGGTTCCAGCGTAATATCAAACCGCTGCCGGACGCTGGCAGCAATTTTACGCGCCAGGTCTACCAACTGCATTCCGGTGGCGTTGCCATAATTGACCAGCACCAAGGCCTGTTGAGTATGCACACCGGCATCGCCAGCGCGGTAGCCTTTCCAGCCTGCCTTTTCAATCAACCAGGCGGCCGGCAGTTTGCGGGTCAGCTCTGAATCCGTTTTGTAACTGGGAAGGTCGGGCCACTCGCGCTGCAATCTTTCACAGTGCGCCAGCGTCACCAGAGGATTACGGAAAAAGCTGCCGGCATTTCCCAGCACCTTTGGATCAGGCAGTTTGCTGCGCCTGATCGCACACACGGCGTCAAACACCTGTTGCGGTGTTGGCTGTGCTGTTGGCGGCTGAGTTGTTGGCTGTGTTGTTGACTGCGGTGAGTACAACAAAGCCTGCTGCAAGGCCGGATAATTGATCACGGGCGCTGCACCTTTGCTGAGCCTCAGGCACACGGACAAAATAATGGCATGATGCTTCAGGCTGTGCTTGAAGATACTGTCACGGTAGGACAATTGACACTGGTCGGCACTGAGCTGATGAACCTGCTGCGTGCGTCGGTCAAAATAGCGCACACTCACCAGTACGTCCGACAACTCTACACCGTAAGCACCAATGTTCTGTACAGGCGCAGCGCCGGTGCTGCCGGGAATCAGCGCCAGATTTTCCAGTCCCACCAAGTGATTTTGCAAACAGAATTCAACCAGCGCATGCCAGTTCTCGCCCGCTGCTGCTGTCACCAGAACATGCATGGCCGACAACGGGTCAGGACGCACAACAATGCCGGTCAGTGCCATCTGAATCACCAGCCCCGGAAAATCTGCGGTCAACAGCACATTGCTGCCGCCCCCCAGAATCAATACCGGCAAGTCCTTGTCATCGGCCTCCTGCAACAAGGTCGGCAGTTCATCTTCCTGTTGCAGGCTAGCAAAAAATCGTGCGCGTGCCGGGACACCAAAGCTTGTGAAGCCCGCCAGATCAACATGACGCAACCAACTGCCCGGCCCGGCGCTCACGGCAACTCACTGTCCGTTAAAAACCGCCGCACCGCTTCCAGGTCTTCGGGGGTATCCACACCGGCCGGCACTCGCTGTACCGCTTCATCCATGATGATGCGCACCCCATGATGCATGGCGCGCAGCTGCTCAAGACGTTCACTGACTTCCAGCAGAGATCGGGGCCAACTCACAAACCGGTTTAATGTCGCCACCCGGTAAGCATAAATGCCCACATGACGTTTTCCATGCACCGGGTCAGTGTCCTGCCACGGCAAGGGCGAGCGACTGAAATACAGCGCGTACCCCTGCGCGTCAGTGACCACTTTGACGGCATTGGGGTTATGTAACTCTACGGCATCGTGCAGTGTATGAAACAGACTGCTGATACCGGCATCGGTAAATTTATGCAGATTGGCAGCTACTTGATTAATGGTCGCGGGCGGTATCAGCGGTTCATCGCCCTGCACATTCACCACCACGGTCTGTTCAGATAATCCCAAAATGGTGGCTACTTCCTGAATACGGTCGGTACCTGACTGATGATCCGCGCGGGTCATCACCACCTGCGCGCCAAACGCTTCGGCAGCATGCCGGATACGTTCATCGTCAGTGGCAATGACCACCGCTTTAGCCTCGCTTTCACAGGCACGTCGATAAACGTGTTGAATCATGGGCATGCCGGCGATATCCAGCAAGGGTTTTCCCGGCAGCCGTGTTGAGGCATAACGCGCGGGAATGACCACCATAAATCCTGTGTCTTGAGGGCTCATGATCGGTTCTCGCGCTCCTCAGTGCTCAGTGTGCGCGCCTCGGTTTCCAGCATAACCGGAATATCATCGCGCACCGGATATGCCAATGCATCGGCATAACACAGCAATTCTGCCTGCTCACGTTTGAACACCAGAGGCCCTTTACAAACCGGACATACCAGTATGCTCAGCAACTTTTTGTCCATGAATTTCTCCTGCGTTAACGCTGTCATAAACCTGTGTGATGACAAAAGGTCACTGAGTATCCACAGCGGCCAACTGACCCATAACAACTTGCAAAAACTCCGCCGGCAACACTGCTTTGACACTCAGATACCACCAGTTGTCACCCGCAAATCGCTGACACTTCACTGCATCTTTTTCAGTCATCAACAATACTGAGTGTCTGGCAAACGCCAGATCTGCCGCGCTGTACACGTGGTGATCAGCAAAGGCTCGTGGCCGCACCCTGAAACCGAGTTGTTGCACACTGTCAAAAAAGCGCTGTGGATGACCAATACCGGCGATGGCATCCACAACAGGAGCCTCATCACCACCATCGCTGCTGCCATCACCGGTATGCAGGGCCAGTGGCAGATGAGCCAGGCTCACCTGCTGGCCGGTTCGCACATTCACCCAGACCTGCGGCACCAGCGTGAACTGCGCCTGCGGTGTGCTTATGTCGGGCAGTCGCGACTGTTCTGACTGTTGCAACGCTGGCAAACCATTCAGCAAAATGTAATCCACTTCTTCAAGGCGCTGCGGCGGTTCACGTAACGGGCCGGCCGGCAGACACCAGCGGTTGCCCAATCCTCGCGCCGCGTCGACAACCACAACCTCAATATCGCGCCACAGCCGGTAATGCTGCAGGCCGTCATCACTGATCACCACATCGCAGTCAGACTGCGTTGTGACTGCCCTTAGCGCACGCGACCGGTCCGGGTCCAGCACCAGCGGTCCACGCAGGGTACGGCGCATCATGCAGGCCTCATCACCACTTTCGCGCACGTCCGTGCTGTCATTGACCCACAACGGATACCGCCGCGCCTTGCCGCCATAACCACGACTGATCACACCAACGCGTCGGCCACTGTTGTGCAGTGCCTCTGCCAGCGCCAGCACCACTGGCGTTTTGCCCGTTCCACCCACTGAGATATTGCCAATCACAATCACCGGCACCGCAAAGGGTTGCTGTAAAGCACTCAAGCGGCGACGGCGGATAACACTGATACCTCTGAACAGTGCCGCCAGTGGTCGCAGCAGGTGCAGCCACGGCGCCCCTGTGTACCAGCCATCCGTCAGGGCTGACACTACTGCGGCTTTTAGCCCGCCCGCCATCAGTCGGCATCCCGGCCATTAATCGACAGTTCCGGGCCAGGTTCAGCCACCTCCGCAAACTGCAGACGATGCAAACGGGCGTAGTGTTGATTGAGCGCCATTAACTCGTGATGGCTACCGCTTTCAACAACACACCCCTGATCCATGACCACAATCAGATCCGCGTTTTCAATCGTGGACAACCGGTGCGCTATGACAAACGTGGTACGTCCGCGCATCAACTCATTCAATGCTTGCTGTATATGTTGCTCGGACTCGGTATCCAGTGCGGAGGTCGCCTCATCCAGAATCAGCACCGGTGCATTTTTCAGGAACGCCCGTGCGATCGCCAGCCGCTGACGCTGACCGCCTGATAACAATGCGCCACCATCACCTACGTCGGCGTCATACATCAACGGCAACTTTTCAATAAACTCTGCGGCGTGAGCATTGCGGGCGGCTTCCTGTATTTGCTCGAGCGTGACTTTATCACGCACACCATAGGCAATGTTTTCAGCCACTGAGCCCTCAAACAACACCACATCCTGCGTCACAATAGCAATCTGTTCGCGCAGATTTGCAAGCTGATAGTCTGCCAGCGCCACGCCATCCAGGCGGATAGCGCCGTTTGAATTGTCATAAAATCGCGGCAACATTGACACCAGTGTGGATTTGCCGCTACCCGAGCGCCCGACCAGCGCAACCGTCATCCCCGGTTTTGCACACAGATTAATACCCTGAAGAACCGGCTTGTCAGACTCATAAGCAAAACCGACGTCCTCAAACTCAACCAGCCCGGTGGCGCGGGCGGTGGTGTAGTAACCACCATCACCTTCGCGTGGGGTATCCAGCAGATCAAAAATGCTGCTGGCTGCGGAGATACCACGCTGGATAATGGCGTTGACGCCTGATAACTGGCGAATAGGTTTAGCCAGCAACCCTGCCAGTGTCAGAAAAGTGACTAGTTCACCGGCAGATGAGGAAGCAAACAATTCCGGCGACATGGCAAACCAGATCAGAATCGCCATCGCAATACTCACAAGAATCTGCACCAGCGGTGTGGCTGTTGATTCGGTTGCGACCATTTTCATGTTCTGCCGACGATTGCGCTCGCTGGCAGAACGAAAGCGGCTGGACACAAACTCCATGGCATTAAACGTACGGATGACCAACTGGCCTTTGATCGACTCATTGGTGATTTGTGTGACATCCCCCATCGAGTCCTGCATCTGCCGACTGTAACGACGGTAGTGCGATGTCGCCAGATGCACCACCAAAGCCACCAGCGGGGCCACCAGCAGGAACACCATACTCAGGCGCCAATTCACCCAGAACAACATGGCCAGCAGCCCCACCACTGTCAACCCCTCACGCAGAATAACCGTGATGGCATTGGTGGCAGCACCTTTGATTTGCGCCACATCGTAGGTCACCTTGGATACCAGACGGCCAATACTGTTCTGATCGTAATAGCGCACGGGTACGGTGAGTAACTGATCAATGATCTGCTGTCGCAACTTGTGCACAATATGATTGGCAATGTACTCCAGCGAGTATCCGCCCATAAAACCGCCAATGCCGCGCACCACCACAATCAACACACACAGAATGGGACTCAGAATGCGGCCTTCGGAGCTGCGTGCCTCCACCTGATCGATGGTCCAGCCCAACCAGGGGGCCACTGCTGCCTGACTGGCGGCATAGATCACATAACCCAGCACACACACACAGAACACACCGGTATAAGGGCGCATGTAGGACAGCAGCCGCGTATACACTTGCATGCCAGTCATCACCTTGACAGGCGCGCTCGCATTGGGCGGAGTGCCGGGCGGAGTTGTTGTTGTCTGATTCATGCGGGCCCGTTACTCCTGGTTGGCTGGCATCGTTAACGGCGGTTGATCCGTGGTCTGAGTCCCTTGAGACTCAGGGGGGCGGGTAGCAATACTCAGACGGCTGAATCCGGCCCGGCCTATGGCATCCATGGCAGTGATGACCGATTGATGTGTCGCTTCGGCGTCGGCCACCAGCAGCACTGGCCGGCTGCGATCGCGCTGCGCCGCCTGCAGGATTGCATCGCCCAATGTGCCTGGCTGACTGTTGCTCAGCACTTCCCCGTCAACACTGAAACGGCCTGCTTCACTGACAGTCACTTCAATCTGATCAGGCAGACTCTCACTGCTGTTGGCATCGGCTTCGGGCAGATTCACAGTGAGGCGGGTATCGCGCGTAAAGGTGGTGGTCACCATAAAAAAAATTAGCAGCAGGAATACCACATCAATCAACGGGGTCAGGTTAATTGCGGGGTCTTCCAGCGTGCGGCGGGGAAAATTCACGCTGATTTCTCGCTATCGGCATGCACTTTGGGGATGCTTAACTCACGCACATCTACGCGCCGGTCACCGTGCAGCGCGTCAACCAGCTTGGCGGATTCCTGCTCCAGTGCCAGCACCAACGTATCCACGCGGCGCACAAAAAGTCGGTGACAGGCGTAGGCAGGGATGGCGACACACAAACCGGCGGCTGTTGTAATCAGCGCCTCGGAGATTCCGCCCGCCAAGGCATTGGGGTTGCCTGTGCCTTGCACCATGATTTCGGTAAACACACGGATCATGCCGATCACCGTGCCCAACAGACCTAACAAGGGAGTAATAGCAGCAATGGTGCCCAAGGTACTCAGATAGCGCTCCAGCTCGTGGATGACCACGGCAGCTGACTGGGAGATAGCAGAGTTCATAGCGTCGCGACCCTGTCGCGCCTGCAGCAGTCCTGCCGCTAAAATCTGCCCCAGCGGCGAGGCGAGTCGGATTTCGCGAAGCCGCGTGGAATCCAGCTCATTGTTCTTGATCCAGGTCCAGATCTGACCCACCGCATAGCGTGGCGCAACGCGGTTGAGACTCAGGGTCCAGAATCGTTCAATAACAATGGCAATCGCCAGGATTGAACACAAAATAATCGGCAGCATTAACCAGCCGCCAGCAATCACTATCTCTACCACAACTGTCGCCTCCGCTGATCCGGCGCCTACTTTACCATAACTTCCGGGAATTGAGCTGCTCAGCGTTGGGTGTGCCAGAAGCGGCGTGCTGACTCACGGTGCCGCTCCAGCAAGCGTGGTTGTGAGCCCCCTAGCTCGAACAAAACAGCGCCGCTGTGGGCGGTGATCTCAACCTGAGCGCCTGTCTGTTGATAACGCGAGACAATCTCGGGGTGCGGATGATCAAAGCGGTTATTGTAGCCAGCGGACATGATGACCCACCGTGCCTGCACGGCGGCCACAAACGCAGGGGTGCTGGAACTGCGACTGCCATGATGTGGTGCCTGCACAATATCTGCAGCCAGTACGTCTTGCCATTCACCGAGCAACCGGCGCTCTGCCTCCTCTTCAATATCGCCGGTCAACAACACCCGCTGGCCATTGCTTTCAATGAGCAGAACGCAGGAACTGTTATTGGGATTGCTGCTTGCCTGAGCACTGCTGCCGGGATGCAACACACGGAAGTCCACGCCGTCCCAGTGCCAACGCTGGCCCGAGTTACAGGTCATTGGCTGCCCGGGCGAGGGGTATTCACTGAGCAGTGATTCAAGTCCCCCGCTGTGATCAGCATGCCAGTGACTGACAATGACCCTGTCTATCTCAGCGACACCGCTCCAGCGCAGATATGGCAGCAACACGGCCTGACCCGCATCATAGTCCGGCCCCAGGGGCGGACCCGTATCAAATACCAAGGTGTGCCTGTGGGTATTCACAACAATCGCCAGCCCCTGCCCGACATCCAGAAAACGCACCCACATCAGGCCTGGTGCCGGACGCGCAGCCTCCGGTGCTCTTAACAGCGGCAACAGCATCAGCAGCGCCAGCCAGCGCGGTACAAGTCCGCGCGGCACCAACAGCAACGCACTGGCGATGGCCATCAGCACCATAACGTCCCATCCGGGCACTGACGGGCGCCAGGTGCCGGGTGTCCAACTCAGCAACCACTGCAGAAACATCATCATCCAGCCCAGCACACTATCGGCCGCCACCAGCATCCAGCCGGCATAGGGCACCCCGATCGACACGGCGATCGATCCCAGCAAAGCCAGCGGAACCACGCACAGGTTGACCATCGGTATCGCGACCACGTTGGCCAATGGTGAAATCACCGACACCTGTCCTGTCCACAAAATTAACGGCAGCAATAAACCGGCACTGACAACCCACTGCGGATACACCCAGCGCTGCCAGGCCGTGTCCAGCTGTTGACGCCAACCGGGTTGACTGACATCGGGCTGACCATGCCCGGAGAACGCCAGAAAAAGCGATGCCACCGCGCCAAACGACAACCAGAAACCGGCCTGCGTGACCGCCAGAGGATCTTTGACAAGCACCAGCGTCGCGGCAATCAGTAATGAGTCAGCCGGTGCAATGGCCAACCCGGCCAGACGACTGCCCATCAGCACGGCAATCATGATCATTGCGCGCTGCGTCGGCAGCGAAAAACCTGCCAGCAAGCTGTACGCCAGCGCCGCCAGCATCGCCGCCAGCGCGGCCCAATGCTGTGCAGGCATGACTAACAACAACGTTGGTGACACCCGAACTACAAGGTTAAAAAACAACCAGGCTGTCAGTGCCATAAAGCTCACATGCATACCTGAGATCACCACCAGATGATTGGTGCCCGTGCCAGTAAACGTATCCCATTGTTCACCACTGATACCCTGGTGATCTCCAATCACCAGCGCCTTGAGCAGGCCCGTGTGATTCAACGTCCTTTCAAGCGGAATTCCGGCTTGCTGAATGTGCGTTGCCAGCGCCGCGCGGGTTGTGTTGACACTGCGGTTTGCTTCGGCGAGCCTTTTGTTAAACGTGGTTTCGCGGATGTAGCCACGTGCCATGATGCCGCGCTGAAACTGCGCCGCTTCAAAATCACTTGCACCCGGATTGGAGAAACCATGGGGCCGGTTAAGACGCACGCGCAGTTGCCAACGCTCCCCGGTGCTGACGGGCAAACCGGCGTAGTCACTCAACGTGACCCTCATCCCCTTCATCAACCGATTGTCTGCTGCGCACTGTTCAGGTAGCAGGCGCAGGCAAGCGGACTGCACAACCAATTCAAACTGACTGGTGCGCCGGCTGAAACTGTCAGCCGCGTCAGCTGCCTGTGTCACCGGTGGCTCGCGCACCAGACTGGCAATCTGGCCAATCAGCCAGAAGTCCTGACCTTCCAGCGACGCCGGCAACCGTTGATGCATTTGCTGTTGTGCCAGCGCCATGGCCCATAAAAACCCTGCACTGATCAAACCTGCATAACTGACAGCTTTTAGCAGCCGGCTCTGCGGATTCGACAAGGCAATTGCCAGCAGCAGCGTTAACACACACAAAACCATCGCCAGCCGGCTGGCTGACTGATAGTCATTCATCAACAGCAAAGGCAGTTCGCTAGAGCGGCTGTGCAGCGCTATTCCCAGGCACAAAACCAACAGCCGTAAACGCATGGGCACTCCCGCGCAGCTAAAAACACGGCATCGCCGGACATCGGCCGATGCTCAGGTTTTATAGCGGGGAATTCACATGAATGCAGAGGAAACAGTGCAGTGTGCTGAGAAAACTGCGCAGTGCGCAGAGGAAACAGCGCAGTGCGTAAAGAAAACAGTACAGTGCGCAGCCGGAATACTGTCCGGCAGAACTCAGTCCGCGCGCAACGCCTCAGCAGGCAATACCCGTGCGGCACGCCATGCCGGATACAAACTGGCCAGCAGACACAATATCAACACGCCGCCGCTGACCCAGGCCAGATCAGACCACAACAACTGCGAGGGCAGAAAATCGACGGGATAAACGTCAGCACTAAGCAGGCTTGTCCCGGTGGCCTGCTCCATCCAACGGTACAGCGCGCTGATATTGAGCGCCAGCAAGGAGCCAAACACCAGTCCTACGCCTGCGCCGATCAGGCCAATCAGGCAGCCTTGCAGCACAAAAATCCGACCGATCATCCCGGGCGATGCGCCCATGGTGCGCAAAATTGCGATGTCCGAGCGCTTGTCGCGCACAATCATCACCAAGCTGACCACCAGATTAAAGGTGGCAACGGCAACGAGCAGCCACAACAAAAACCCGACAATCGTGCGTGACAGACGGATGTTTTCATAAATTGCACCAAACCATTCTGTCCATGTCTCAACGTAGAAACCCTGAGGCAGTTGCTGTTCGATCTCATCGCGCAACTGGTTGACGGCCAGCACATCACGGGTGCGCAGGCGAAGACCGTCGTAACTGTCTGGCTGGCGGTACAAGGCCTGAGCATCGGGCAAGGCAATCATCACCAACTCTTCGTCCAGCTCCTGAGTGCCTACCCGGAAAATACCGGCCACCGTGAAGCGGCGCTGCACAGGTAAAGGTGCCACCGGGTTGATCGACACATTCAGCGAATACAGACTGACACTGTCTCCAAGCCCCACGCCCATGCGATCAGCCAGTGTCTGCCCCATGATGATCTGAAAACGTTGCTCTGACAGCGCCTCCACAGAACCTGCGCGCATAAACTGTGGCAAGCGCGAAATCTGCAATTCACGCTGGGGATCAATGCCATTAACCAGTACACCCTTGCTGCCCAGTGGCCCGGATAACACGCCGTTTGCCGTTAACACCGGCGCAGTGAGCTCAATACCCGGCACGCTCTGCAGACGCTCATCAAGCGCCTGCCAGCTTGCAGATCGCGGACGCTCTTGTGTGGTGACGGTGGCATGCGGCAGCACGCCCAACACACTTTCGCGCACCTCACGGTCAAAACCATTCATCACCGACAACACCGTAATCAGGATAGTGACACTGAGCACCAGGCCGCCAATGGTCAGCAGCGACATAAAACTGACCAGTTGACTGCGCCTGCCAACACTGATGTAGCGCAGCGCAATACGTGCAGCCAGCCAGGTTGGCACAGCGCTGCGCGGCTCGGTTGGCAAGTATGACTGCAGGTGACTGTCTGTGTTCACGCGTCTGCCGCCTGCAAACAACCGTTATTGAGCACCAGCACTCTGTCCAGCGTCGCCGCAAAGCGCTCATCGTGAGTTACCACCACAAAACTGGTAGCCAACAGCTGATTAAGCGAGCGCATCAATTCATGGATGCCCTGCGCAGTTCGATGATCCAGGTTTCCGGTAGGCTCATCCATCAGCACACAACGCGGTGAGCTGACCAGCGCGCGGGCAATCGCCACCCGTTGGCGCTCACCGCCGGATAACTCCGATGGCTTGTGCGTAAGTCGATGTGATAACCCGACCCGGGACAACAGTTCAGCCGCTCTGCTGCTCGCAGCTTTTGTGGGGCTGCCACCAATCAACAATGGCATGGCCACGTTTTCCAGCGCCGAGAATTCACCCAGCAGGTGGTGGAACTGATACACAAAACCCAGATAACGATTGCGCAGACTGGCACGGTCGCGGTCACTCATGCTGGCCAGATCGCAGCCGGCAACCTCGATCTGACCACCGGACGGCATGTCGAGCCCGCCCAACATGTTCAGCAACGTGGTTTTTCCGGAACCAGAGCTGCCGACAACCGCGATGCACTCGCCGGGATACACATCCAGATTCACATCCAGCAGCACATCAACCTGCTGCGGGCCCTGGGTGTAGCGTTTGCTCAAGTGTCGGCAACGGATGACCGGTGTTGCATCGGCAGCATTGGGCCCGAGCGCGTCTGACTGACTGACAGGGGGATTATTGACGTCATCCATCATGGACTGACCTGAATTACTCATATCGCAACACATCCGCAGGTTGTATTCGGGCAGCTCGCCAGGCAGGGTACAAGGTTGCCAGCAGGCTGATGACCAGAGCGCTGGTACAGACGATCAGGACATCGCTCCAGGCAAGTTCAGCACTGAGGTGCGCAATCATATAAACATCGCCCGGCGCCAACAGCGAATTCATCCAGCTTTCGAATCCGCGGGTGACGCTGGTGAGATTCACGGTCAGCAAGATACCCCCGGCCGCACCCAGCAGTGTGCCGAGTACGCCTGCTGCAAATCCCTGAATGACAAAAACTGCCATCACTGTGCTGCGACTGGCGCCCATGGTGCGCAGGATGGCGATATCAGCACTCTTGTCAGCCACCGCCATCACCAGCGTCGCCACAATATTGACCGCACCAATAATGACAATCATCAGCAGCATAAAACCCGTGAGTATTTTTTCCATGCGCAGCGCATCAAACAAACTGCGGCGGGTCTCGCTCCAGCTGCTGACGCGGTACTCAGCCGACGGCAACGCACTGACGGCCTGCACGGCAATCGCGCGGGCGTTAAAAATATCATCGACTTTGAGGCGAATCTGCAGATCAGCGCCCTGCCCTGTGGCAAACAGCTCCCGCGCCGACTGCAGACCAATCAGGGCAATGCTGTCATTGTCATAGAAACCAAAATCAGCAATGCCCACCACCCGAAAACTGCGAGCCGCGTCCGTTGAGCCGGCTAACAGGCTGGCCAGCGGCGTTGCCGACAGAGGCATACCCGTGAAAATACCCAGGCGAGCGGCAAGACGGGTGCCCAAAATAATGCCGTCTGATGACTGCCCAAGTTCAGCGATCAGCGCCCGCAAGTGTTCATCGGGTTGCTGCAGCACCGATGGTTCAAGCACAGGATCAACGCCCCTGATCTCGACAAAATCGCCATAGCCTTCAAATCTGAGCCACGCTTCTGCGCTCAGATACGGTGCTGCCGCCACAATGCCCGGCTGATTGTTCAGCACGGGGATCACCTGTTGCCATGGCGAAGCACTCTGCGGCAACACCAGGCCGGCGTGTGGCACTGTTTTTAATGTTTCCGCACGCATGGTATTGGTGGAAGCATTAATGACAGACAAGACCGCGATCAGGGCCAGCACACCAAGCGCAATCCCCAACATGGAAATCAGTGTCACAAACGACATCAATTGATTTTTCTTGCGCGCGCGCACAAACCGCATGCCGATAAACACTGCAAGAGGGCGATACATCATGGTGGTGATAGCCGGGCATGGATCTTCATGGCGCGATTCTAGACGAGCCCCCTGCTTAAAACAAACCTTGCATGTGCTGTGCGCAGACCTTCTTGCAGGTGTTTGAATAAAAAAGGCTTTACTGTTATAGTCGGCGGGCTGAAAAAAGCAGTTCACCGTAACGCCAATATCCTCCAAGCGGAGTTACTGGCCACAGGTAATCAGCAATGAATTTGTACCCTCAGGTAAAAGCGCCTGATGTACCAATAGCAGTACAACCTAACAGCAAGACATAACGTTTTTAACTGTAACTTTTTAACAACGCTGTAACCGGAGCGCCCGGCATCACACTGTGCTGCTGTGAGGACTCCAGGAACGAAGATTTTTGCGCACGGGCAGCCAATATTGCTGACCCCGCCGCGATCAGTGACGGTACAACCGCTGATGAATTCAAAGAGTATTCGATTAGCAAGCTCTTGAGATCAAAGCGTTTCTACACACCGCACTGGTGAACGGCCAGGCAAAACAAAACCTGACATCGTAGCAACTGTCAGCCCGCGTCACAGGCTGACTGACAGTAAACGGATGAACAGTACGCGCTTAAAGCAAGCGTATGGATTTGAACACAGGAATCAAGGCGAATCAGCATAGACCTAGGGTCGCGGTGCGCCATTGAAGCAGATGTTGAGAGCAGGGTTATCGGAAACGAAACCGTCGCATTTATCGCAGACGAGACACCGGACAAGTACACGCTGGACATCAGCAGTCAACCCGATCTTCTTCCGCGCTCTCAACCAGACCGACGCTATCGCGTTAAATCAAGCGGTTCCGTTACCTGCGCCTGTGTTTGATACATACTTGGCTGCGCCTGCTGTTGATCCCTTGTTTTGTGATACCTGACCGACCTTTAATCGTCGACCTCCTGGATACCTGCTCTGGTTCTTAAGAGACATGTATCTATTATGAAAAGAATGCTCATCAATGCCACGCAGGAAGAAGAACTGCGTGTTGCTCTCGTCGATGGCCAGAAGCTGTATGATCTGGATATTGAAAACCGTACCCGCGTGCAGAAAAAGGCCAGCATCTTCAAAGGCCGTATCACCCGTGTAGAACCCAGCCTGGAAGCCGCGTTTGTAGACTTTGGCGCCGAGCGTCACGGATTTTTGCCACTCAAGGAAATCGCCCCGGAATACTTTAATAAACGAGGTTCTGACGGCGGCCGCGTAAACATTAAAGAATCGGTTTCTGAAGGCACCGAAGTGATTGTGCAGGTTGAAAAGGAAGAGCGCGGTAACAAAGGCGCCGCCCTGACCACCTTTATCAGTCTGGCCGGTCGTTACCTGGTGCTGATGCCAAACAACCCCCGTGCCGGCGGAATTTCCCGCCGTATCGAGGGTGATGAGCGCTCCGAAATTCGTGAGGCCATTAACGGTCTCGAAATACCTGACGGTATGGGCATTATTGTGCGCACCGCCGGCGTTGGCAAAAATCAGGAAGAATTGCAGTGGGACCTTGATTACTTGCTGTCACTGTGGACCTCGATTACCGACGCCTCTGCGAAGAAAAATGCGCCCTTCCTGATTTATCAGGAAAGCAATGTCATCATTCGTTGTATCCGCGATTACCTGCGTCAGGACATCGGCGAAGTGCTGCTGGATACCAAAGAAGCGCACGAAGAAGCGTTAAGTTTTGTGCGTCAGGTCATGCCTCAGTACGAGTCACGCATTCGTTTGTATAACGAGTCACTGCCACTGTTTAACCGTTTTCAGATTGAAGCTCAGATCGAGTCTGCGTTCCAGCGCGAAGTGAAACTGCCATCAGGCGGCTCTATCGTGATTGATCCGACAGAGGCTTTGATTTCAATCGACATCAACTCGTCACGCGCAACCCGTGGCTCTGACATCGAAGAAACCGCACTGAATACCAACCTTGAAGCGGCTGACGAAATTGCCCGACAGCTGCGTCTGCGTGATATGGGTGGCCTTGTTGTTATTGATTTTATCGACATGAGCTCTACCAAGAATCAGAAAGAAGTTGAAAACCGCATGCGTGATGCGCTGGAAGCAGACCGCGCGCGTGTTCAGGTCGGTCGCATTTCCCGGTTTGGATTGCTGGAAATGTCACGTCAGCGTCTGCGTCCGTCGCTGGATGAGACCAGTGCCGTGGTGTGCCCACGCTGTAATGGCCAGGGCACCATTCGTGATGTGAAGTCACTGTGCCTGTCTATCCTGCGCGTTCTGCAGGAAGAGGCCAACAAGAAAAAGAGCGCCGAAATCAGGGCAATTGTGCCTTTGTCAGTAGCCTCCTACCTGTTGAACGAGAAGCGTAACGCTGTTGCCGCCATTGAAGCGCAGAGCAAAACACGCTTGCTGATCATTCCTAATCCGTCACTGGAAACGCCACATTACGAGATTCAGAGCCTGACCTTGCAGGATGGTGGTACACCACTGGCAAGTTACGAAATTGTCACTCCGAATGATGATCACGAAGAAATGGTTGTGGCGCAAAAGCCCGTACTTGCGCAGCAGGCAGCAGTGCAGGCACCCACCGTTCCGCAAGCCCCTGCTCCCTCCGCCGCTCCTGTCGCAAAAACAGCGGCGCCGGTTGCTGCTCCGCGCAAAAAGGGCTTGTTTGCATCGTTGTTGTCTATCATTGGACTGTCAGACTCATCAGATGATGCAGCATCGGCCAAGACAGAGGGCAAAGACGAGTCAGAGCAACAACGTGCTCGTCGCTCATCGGGCGCAGGTCAAGGCGCACAGAATCGTAACTCACGTCAGAATCGGAGCGGTGGCCGCCCTGACCGTGACCGCAATGATCGCGATCGCAGCCCTGCCAAAGCTGATGATGACATCAAGGCGGATCGCAAGGATGATCGTCGTCCGCCGCGTGAAGCAGCAGAAGGCGATGCAGGCGCCACTGGCCAGAGTCGCGGTCGTCGACGTGGCGGAAATCAGCAAGGTGTGCAGGCACAGGGCAACAACCGTCAACGACCCACTGATGAGGAGTCATTGCGCAAAGATGTGATCGCAGACACGGCTGAAGCCGATACCGCCGAAGAAACCAGCGGTGATGCCAAGCGTCGGCGTGGTGATCGCAGACCGCGCAATACTAACAAGCGTGTGCGCGGCCCGCATCCTGATGGCCTGGATACATCATTGGATAGCGCTGCTGAGGTGACCGGGGTCGAAAACCCCACCGGGCTGCTGGTGACTGAGGACGCAGACGTCAGTGCAGCGGTAACCGAAGAACTGTTGCCCGTTGAATCAGCCGATGATAACAACGGCCCGACTGAAACAGCTGAAGATGGCACAGCCAAGCCGCGTCGTCGTCGCAGCCGCGGCGGTCGATCACGTCGTGGTCGCGGCCAGGCAGCCGGCACTGAGACAACGGAAGCCAGCGAGACAGACGAGACAGACGAGATCGATGACTCCGACGCTACAGCTGGGCCCACCGAAAGCGCTGATATCGCACTGGCAAGTGACGTGGCTGATGTGGCTGATGTGGCTGAAGTGGCTGAAGTGGCTGATGTTGTCGAAGTTGCCACGCCCGTTGCCAAACCGGCAGCAAAATCCTCAGCGCGTTCAGCGTCAGCGAGAGCTGCCGCCAAATCTGCCGCCAAATCTGCCGCCGCGAGTGCCGCCCAGGCTGAACAGCAAACAGCCATCGCCGAACCTGCAGCGCACTACCAGCCCGCTGCAGCAGAGCAAACCGTTGCTGACGCAGTAGCGCCCTCAGAGCCACAGGCTGAGTCACCGGCAGTAGTTGCTGAAACAGCGGCACACTCTTCTGCTGACGTTTCTGCGGCCGTTTCTGCGGAAGCACCGACAGCCACTGCGACTGGCCAAGAACCGGTCGTTGACACTGTTGCACAGCCTCTTGCAGAAGTGGTGGCTGTGGCTGCGGTCAGCAGTGGCGGCCGAGCACCCAATGATCCGCGTGAGATCCGTCGTCGTCGCCTCGAGGAAGAGGCCCGTCTGGCAGCTCAGGCAGCAGCCAATAACCCGGAGTAAATTCCGGTGAAATAAAAAACCCGGCATCTAGCCGGGTTTTTTTTGCTTGAGATTCAGTACAACACTAACTGATCTCTGTCTGTACGTCTGTCGCGGGATATCAGAGTTTGTCCGCCAACTCCGGGACTGCCTGAAACAGATCAGCAACCAGACCATAGTCAGCTACCTGGAATATTGGAGCCTCCTCATCTTTGTTGATTGCCACAATAACCTTGCTGTCTTTCATACCGGCCAGATGCTGTATCGCACCAGAAATACCAACCGCGATATACAGATCCGGCGCGACTATCTTACCAGTCTGACCAACCTGCATGTCATTAGGAACAAAGCCGGCATCCACAGCTGCTCGAGACGCGCCAATGGCCGCGCCAAGTTTGTCGGCAACCTTTTCAAGCAGCACAAAGTTGTCACCGTTTTGCATCCCACGGCCACCGGAAATCACAATCGACGCGCCGGTAAGCTCCGGGCGCTCTGACACCGTCAATTGCTGACTCACAAATTCGGCAATGTCCTGGCTCTTCACCACGGCAAGCGCTTCTACTGCCGCCGAACCACCCACGTTGGCCGCCTCTTCAAAGCCTGTTGTGCGCACGGTCACCACTTTGATGGCATCACTGGATTGCACGGTGGCCAGGGCGTTACCGGCGTAAATCGGTCGCACAAATATGTCAGCACTCTTCACCGCAATGATGTCGGATATCTGCGCCACACCCAGCAGGGCAGCAACGCGCGGCATAAAATTCTTGCCGGTCGTGGTGGCCGGTGCCAGCACATGAGAATACCCTGCCGCAATCTCTGCGATCAGCGCGGAAATATTTTCGGGCAACTGATTGCCATACACAGCGTTGTCAGCCAGCAATACTTTGCTGACACCACTGACCGCGGCAGCAGCGCTGGCCACAACCGCGCAGTTAGCACCAGCGACCAATACAACTATGTCCCCACCAATCGCTTTTGCGGCAGTGACTGCATTCAGAGTCGCCGGCCGGAGGGCGACATTGTCGTGTTCTGCAATAACCAAAATACTCATGTTTCTACCCCTTAGATGACTTTGGCTTCAGTTTTCAGTTTGCTGATCAACTCATCAACACTGGCCACTTTGATGCCCGCCGATCGGCTGGGCGGCGCTTCAACTGAAAGTGTCTTCAGACCAGAACTGACATCCACACCCAGATCGGCCGGGGTCAGTGTATCCAACTGCTTTTTCTTCGCCTTCATGATGTTGGGCAACGACGCATAACGAGGTTCATTAAGTCGCAGATCGGTGGTGATCACCGCGGGCAGCTTTAATGAAACGGTTTGCTCACCACCGTCAACTTCGCGAGTCACCAGCGCACGGCCGTCAGCGATGTCCACTTTACATGCAAACGTACCTTGCGGCATGCCGGCCAATGCAGCCAGCATCTGACCTACTTGGTTGTTGTCAGAATCAATGGATTGTTTTCCCAGAATCACCAAGCCAGCGCCTTCTTTCTCTACCAGTTTGTGCAGCAGACGCGCAACCGGCAACGGCTGTAGGTCGGCAGCTGCTTCAACATGAATACCGCGATCGGCACCCAGTGCCAGCGCCGTGCGGATCTGTTCCTGACAGGCTTTCTCGCCAATAGAGACCGCAATAACTTCGTCGGCAAGGCCTTTTTCTTTGAGCCGTATTGCCTCTTCTATGGCAATTTCACAGAACGGATTAACCGCCATTTTTGCGTTGGTCAAATCAACACCGCTGTGGTCAGCTTTAACACGTACTTTTACGTTTGCATCCACTACACGTTTTATCGCTACCAGAATCTTCATGGATTCTCCAATGTCACTGATTAAAAAACATCACTGATTGTCTACACAGCGAGGCACATAAAAAAGGCTGCCAATGATGCCGCGTTTATCCACACTCGTCAATCAAAAGGCTGGTCAGAAATCATCCTGAACCGAGCCAAAATTGAACTCAGCTCCCGAACTGTAAAGTACTAACTTGTGCATTTTTCCCTTGTTTTTATTATCTTTTTTATCGTCATCCGACAATGGCTGCAGTTGCGCCAGATCAACCAGCTGATAAAAAACCGAACGGCTGATCAATGCATAAAGTCCATGCCTGACATGCAGCCTGGGATGGGGAGCGCCTTGCTCATCATCATCAAATTCAAGACAGTTTTGCGCGCCCGCGACAACATGCTCGCCAGTGTTCAGAGTGAAGCGCATTTGTTGTGCCGGCCCCTCGCCTTCGACATCCAGCAACTGTGCAACAAATGGACAATCGTCAACCCTGATGCGCACACGCTCAACCGGTGTCACCAGATAAAAATATCCGTCATCATCGCGTCGCAGTATTGACGAAAACAACTGCACCATACGCGGGCGACTGATAAGCGACCCTTCGTGATACCAGCGGCCGTCCGCCGCAATTCTCATATCTATTTCACCGCAATAAGGTGGGTTCCACAGATGCACCGGCGCTGGCCCCTGCTGAGAGCTGATGCTGCGTAATAGCTGCTCAGTGCTGCTCATTCCGACTGGGCCGCGTAGATGCCCGGCGCATTGCGCCAGTAACCCTGATAATCCATACCGTAACCAAAAAGATAAAAATCATCTGCATACAGTGCAGTGAAATCAGCGTGCTTTAGCTCCGCTGTTTTTCGATTGTGTTGTTTGCCTACGAGCACAGCGGTATACACCTTGCTTGCTCCTGCATTTTTGCACCACGTTTTAATGGCACTGAGCGTTTCGCCCACATCAAAAATGTCATCGAGTATCAACACGGTGCGATCTTTCAAGACGGTAGCAGGTG
Source organism: Gammaproteobacteria bacterium (assembly GCA_041306975.1). Lineage (GTDB taxonomy): Bacteria > Pseudomonadota > Gammaproteobacteria > Pseudomonadales > Pseudohongiellaceae > Pseudohongiella. Next base: position 29,036 of record JBFZEG010000146.1, read on the forward strand.
TCACACGCCAATGAAGATCAGCTCCAGTGAATTGTTCGCGATAACGCGTCGCATGCACGTAATCCATCTGCAGAGGGAAATGCAGACGTGTTGCCAGTTGGCCGGTAAAAATCACACCGCCATTCATCACGCACAACAACACCGGATTGCTGTCAGACAGCAGAGAACTGATTTGTTCAGCCATAAGGTCTAGTGCGCGCGCGATATCCGCTTCGCTGAACAGGCACCGGGCATTGCTCAACACATCGGCCAGTTTTACAGGGTCCATGATCCAATAATCCTTTTATGTCCAGTCATCATTTCAGCTTTTTATGATCTGTTCAGCTTAAAATATTTTTTCAGCCCAAAAGACTTTTTCAGCCCAAAAGATTTTTTAGAGAGTGTGATGTGCCATCAACTGCACAAGATCGTGATGAACACTTTGCCAGCGCGAAGACTTCTGTAATTCCCCCCACTGCGGCGACTGCCGGCGGCGCATGTCAGCGAGCCTCTCCGAGCTTTGCTGAATCTGCATTGCCAGTTCGGGATCAGCAGCCAACACCTTGAGTGAGGCCAGTGCTTCGTGTGCAGCATCCCGGTTGTTGCACACCAACAGCATGTCACAACCAGCCTGCAGCGCTTTCTCAACGCGTTGAGTCATGTTACCGGCCGACGATGCCGCTTCCATCACCAGATCATCACTGAAAACAACGCCCCTGAACCCAAGCTCTTGTCTCAACAGCGTTTGCAGCCAGAAGCGCGAGAACCCGGCGCAATTCACATCGGCCTGAGCATAAATCACGTGTGCTGGCATCACCGCATCCAGCAACGGCAGGCAGCGCGCAAACGGCAGCAGGTCTTCATCACGAATCTGTTGTAGCGGGCGATTGTCGATTGGCAACGCCACGTGAGAATCGGCCTCGACACTGCCATGTCCGGGAAAGTGTTTACCGGTCGTGGCCATACCTGCCTCGTGCATACCGGACATAAACGCCGTAGCCAGGCTGATCAGTACCTCTTTATCGTCGGAAAATGCCCGGTTGCCGATGACATCACTCAGCCCGGTGTACAAATCCAGGACCGGCGCAAAACTGAAATCAAAACCTGCAGCCAGTACTTCAGAGGCCATTAACCAACCGCAGTCATGCGCCAGACGCACGGTGTGCTCTGGCTGTTTGCGCCATTGATGCCCGAACATCAGCATGGGTGGCAGGCGCGTGAAACCTTCACGCAGGCGCTGCACCCGGCCGCCCTCCTGATCCACAGCCAGCAGTATCTCAGGACGCTGCGCACGGATCGCGGACGTCAGTTCCAGCACTTGTTCCGGCTCACTGATATTGCGCGAGAACAGAATGACACCGCCCACGTGAGCTTGCTTAAGCAAGTCCTTGTCCTCAGAAGTCAGTGTTTTGCCGTGTATATCCAGCATCAGTACACCGGGCGCAGGTGTTGTGACTGTAGTACTCAATGGGTATTCCCTCTTTGGCAGATCATCACCGTACAGACAGTGAGCAGGCGCTCATTATGACCGATTAGGCCAGTCGGCAGAAACCCTGCCTTGCAAGGCAATAATAACTGTATATAATCACAGGCAATCAACCACTAGGACGGAGAGACCATGCAAACGCTGACGCCCAGACAAACCGAGATACTGGAGTACATCCGTCGTTATCAACAGGAAACCGGCTACCCACCGACCCGTTCTGAAATTGCGCAGGAAATGGGCTTCAAGTCGCCCAATGCCGCAGAGGAACATCTCAAGGCACTTGCCCGCAAAAAGGCCATTGAAATGATTCCCGGCGCATCGCGTGGCATTCGTATTACTGACAGCTTTGCGACCCCGGCTCATGAGCAGGAAGCCGCCAACAGCTGGCCCCGTGGTTTGCCCGTGGTGGGCCAAGTTGCTGCGGGAAGTCCAATTCTGGCGCAGGAATGCATCGATGAATACGTCAGTATCCCGGCTGAGTTGTTTTATCCAAAGGCGGACTATCTGCTAACTGTAAAAGGCACCAGCATGATTAACGCTGGTATTTTTGAAGGTGACTTGCTGGCGGTTCATAAAACCAGCCAGGCCAGACATGGTGACATTATCGTGGCCAGGCTTGACGAAGACGTCACCGTCAAACGACTTGAACACACGGCAGACCGCAACGTTCTGCATCTGTTGCCGGAGAACGAAGACTATGAGCCCATTGTCGTCGACCTTCGCCGGCAGGCATTTGTCATTGAGGGCATCAGCGTGGGTGTTATACGCCGTCACGCGTAAACGCTATCTGAAAAAAGCTATCTGCGTTGCCATCTCTGCGTTGAAGGCGGAGTAAAAAAATGCTCATTTACTCTTCGTAAACTCCGCTTTTTTTACCCCACCTTCGCCTTGATCTGTCCGCCTCGATGACGCTTTTACAAGCCTGAATCATTGTTAATGCAAGCTCATAAACCAGAGTGAGCATCGGGCGGGCAGTGCGGTGGTGGACCTATAGGGCCGCGTTTATCCTTTAAGGGGGGGCCCGATCAAGCGGGAGCACTGTCCGAATCCGGAGCGGCGCAGCCGCGACGTTGAGTTGCGCACCGCCGGGCGCCCCCTTAAAGGATGCGGCCGGTCCGCCACCGCACTGCCCGCCCGATGCGGCTGCACTCCTGTAACGCCTGTAACGCCTGTAACGCCTGTAACGCCTGTTACCACCGTTACAACCGCATCAGCAACAATCAGCTCTCCACAACCCACTTTCCATTACGATAAACCGACTTCCAGCCAGTGGGCTTTTTATCAACCTCCGACAACAGATAATGCTCCTGAGACTTGCGACTAAAGCGTACCACCGACGGGTTACCCTCTTTGTCTTTTACCGGCCCGTTCATCAGGTAATGGTACTTGGGATCAATTTGTTCTTTGTGCGGAATCAACTCCTTGAGCAAGGGTGCCCGCGTCTCACGATTTTTTGGAAACTTGCTGGCGGCCAGAAAAAGACCCGCAGCACCGTCTCGCAGTACATAATGATCGTCAACCTTTTCACAACGCAGCTCAGACATGACCACCGGATCAATCTTGGGTGGCGCAGCCTCGCCACTGCGCAGCAGTTTGCGTGTATTGCCACACGCCTCGGCTGTGCAGCCAAAGTATTTGCCAAAGCGACCGGTTTTCAGCTGCATATCCGATCCACACTTGTCGCACTCAACAATCGGACCTTCATAACCTTTTATTTTGTAACTGCCCGCTTCCAGTTCATAACCACTGCAGTCGGGGTTATTGCCACACACGTGAATCTTGCGCTGCCCATCGATCAGGTAGCTGTCCATGGTCGAATTACAGATCGTGCAGCGTTTGCGCTCGCGCAGCAGACGGTTCTCCACTTCCTCTGCTTCTTCAGCACTGTCGGTGCTGATTGCTTCTTCGCCCGGAATCAGATTCAACGTGCTCTTACAGCGCTCCTTTGGCGGCAGCGCATAACCTGAACATCCCAGAAACACACCGGTTGACGCCGTACGGATCTGCATGTGGCGACCACACTGCGGACACGGAATATTGGTCTCCGTAGGATTATTCTCGCGCATGCCGTTTTCATCCGCAGAGGCCCGGCTTAGCTGTTCAGAGAACCCGGCATAAAACTCATCCAGTACCTGTTTCCAGTTTTTGACGCCCGCTGCCACCTCGTCCAGCGAGCTTTCCATCTTCGCTGTAAAGTCGTAATCCATCAGATCAGTGAAACTTTCTTCAAGTCGTTCGGCAACAATGTCACCCATTTTTTGGGCGTAGAAACGTCGGCTCTCCACTTTCACATAACCACGTTCCTGAATGGTAGAGATGATAGCCGCATATGTTGAAGGACGGCCAATGCCGAGCTTCTCAAGCTCCTTGACCAGACTCGCTTCGGTGTAACGTGGCGATGGTTTTGTAAAGTGCTGTTTGGGATCCAGCTGCTCAAGCTTGAGCTTTTCGCCGGCAGATACATCAGGAAGTACCACGTCTTCCTCTTTGCTGGGCAGTACTTTCAGATAGCCGTCAAATTGCATAATCCGGCCTTTGGTGCGCAACTCAAACTCACCGGCCATCACCGTTATCTGACTACTCAGATAACGTGCCGGCGGCATCTGGCATGCAACAAAGTGAGCCCAGATCAGTGCGTACAAACGCTCGGCGTCACGCTCCATGGCAGACAATTGGGTTGGCAATGTGTTGACGTCAGTCGGACGAATCGCCTCGTGTGCCTCCTGCGCGCCATCACGGGCACTGTACTGAATCGGTGCTTCTGGCAGATACTTTTTCCCGAACTGATCTTCAATATAACTGCGGCACATGGCCACTGCATCAGCACTGAGATTTGTAGAGTCGGTTCGCATATACGTAATGTAACCAGCTTCATACAAGCGCTGCGCTAGGGTCATGGTTTTTTTAACCCCAAAGCCCAGCCGCGTGCTGGCTGCCTGCTGCAGTGTCGAGGTAATCAGCGGCGGCTTTGGTTTTGAACTGGTCGGTTTATCTTCGCGCCCGCTGACAATAAATTGCGCCTGCCCGAGCAACGCTTGAGCGGCAGCCGTCTCACTGCTGTTGTCGGGGCGGAAGTTCTCACCTGCCTGCCTGATAACCTGCAGCCTGAGCGCGGCCTTGTGACTGGTGCGGGTATCAGCAAACAACTCCCAGAACTCTTCCGGGATAAAAGCCCGTATCTCGCGTTCACGTTCAACAATCAGGCGCACGGCAACCGATTGCACACGACCGGCTGACAGACCACGCGCCACTTTCGCCCACAATAGCGGCGACACCATAAAACCAACGACCCTATCCAGAAAACGACGCGCCTGTTGTGCTTCCACATAACGCATGTCAAGTTCACCAGGACGTGAGAAGGCTTCCTTAATCGCTTTTTTGGTAATTTCGTTAAAAACCACGCGCCGATAACGACTTTCATCACCCCCTATGGCTTCTTTCAGGTGCCAGGCGATGGCCTCTCCCTCTCTGTCCAAGTCGGTAGCGAGGTAGATTGTGTCTGCCGATTTAGCCAACTTCTTAAGTTCTGCCACTACTTTTTCTTTGCCGGGCAAAATTTCATAACGCGCACGCCAACCATGCTCTGGGTCAACGCCCATGCGGGAAATCAATTGTTCACGCGATTTTTTCTCTTTGTGCTCAGCCTTCTTGTCAGGACTAAGTTTGCGGGTTTTAGCGGCTTCTCGTGCACGCTCGGCAGGATCTATCGCCAGCCCATTGCCGCTGCCAGACACCGGAAGATCCCGGATATGACCCACGCTGGACTTCACCACAAACTCTTTTCCAAGATACTTGTTAATGGTTTTAGCCTTGGCAGGCGACTCAACAATGACCAGATTTTTACTCATTCAGTTGTTCATTTCCTGATATTCAAGCAGAAGACACTGCGCTCCGGCAGGGCCTGGCGGTAAAGGCATGACGCTATCAAGCCGTCATATATAAAGACTCGCCGACTGAGGGTCAAGCTCTAGTTGGACGCTCACAGATATACGTGAAAACTGACAATTCAGCCCACAGGCCCACAACAGCGCGGGCCGGCGAATCAAGGATCAGAGGAAAGTCAGAGACTTACGCTGTGCGTCCAAGCATGCTTATCTGCCAGTTCGCCACGCTGAATACCTACCAGTAACTGATAGAGTTTTTGCATGACAGGTCCAGCGAGCTCGCCATTGCCGTAAAACCGGTGCCATTGTCCGTCTACAAAAATCCTGCCTACTGGCGAGATCACCGCTGCAGTGCCACAGGCCGCGACCTCTTCAAAATCACTAATTTCGGTACGCAGGTCGATGGCCCGGTGTTCGATGGTCAGGCCCATATCCTGTTCCGCCAAGGTCATGATGGAGCGACGGGTAACGCTCGGCAATACTGCAGTGGACGCAGGCGTCACAAAGCGCCCGCCCTTCATGGCAACCACAATATTGGCAGACCCGGCTTCATCAATATACCGATGCTCGCGGGCGTCGAGGAACAGCGCCTCATTGGCTCCCAACTCCTGCGCAAGCCTCGTCGCCAGCAGTCCACCCGCATAATTGGCGCCGATTTTGAAGTTGCCGGTTCCCGAGGGTGCAGCCCGGTCCAGATCAGACACCGCCAGAGAAATCACTGCCAGACCGGCACTTTTGTAGTACGGACCGACCGGCGACACAAATACCCGGAACTCAAATTCCTTTGCTGTTTTTAAACCAAGGTTCTGGCCCACTCCGATCAGCATGGGACGTATATACAAAGACGCACCTGAGCCGTGAGGTGGTATCCACGCATAATTGGCCCGAACAGCCTGTTCCACACCGCGGATGAACAACTCTTCTGGTACAACCGGCATCAGCAAACGGCCAGCCGCCTGTCGCATGCGTTCAGCGTTCAATTGCGGCCGGAACAGCAGCACACGGCCATCGGGTGCGGTCTGAGCTTTTAAACCTTCAAAACACTGCTGGGCGTAATGCAACGCCGGAGCACCTTCATGCACACTGATCATGTCTGAGGTGATCAGTTCTCCTTCTGACCATTGGCCATCTTTGTGAATGGCACGGAACCGGTACTCCGTTGGCTGGTAGGAAAAGCCAAGTTCTGCCCAGTTCAGAGCTTTTTTTGCGGGTAATGTCGTCTGTGGCGCCATGGGAATAGTCATTTTGTGAAACCTGTCTAGTGCATGTTGGTCTGATATCAGCGGCCGGCATTATCCTTGATACGCGCTCAATCTACCACACCGATGCAGCACATTAGACCTCACAGGATTGATTCGCTGCAGCGGTACAGCACGTATAAGCCCTCTGTTATACTCGCCCGCCATGAAAATCTCTCTCGTAGACATCGGCGCCAATCTTGGCCATGAATCATTTGACCACGACCTGCCGGAGGTTATTCAGCGGGCCGTAGCGGCAGGTATTGTGCATCAACTGGTGACAGGGACAAGCTTGGCCGCGTCTCGCAAAGCCTTAAGCTTGTGTCATCAGTATCCGAATCTGTCTGCCACTGCAGGTATTCATCCGCACGAAGCAGCCCATGCAGATGCTGACATGCTGCGAGGAATCCGCGCATTACTGGATGATCCGCTGGTCAGGGCGGTCGGGGAAACCGGACTGGACTTTAACCGCGACTATTCGCCACGCCTTGTTCAGGAAAGCGTGTTTGCCGAGCACTTGTTGATGGCTGTTCAGACCGGCAAACCGGTTTTTTTGCATCAGCGTGACGCTCATAGCCGTTTTTACCCGATATTAAAAGACTATCGCGACCAACTGGCCGGTGGCGTGGTGCATTGTTTTACCGATGAAAAGACGGCGCTTTACGATTATCTGGACATGGACATGTACATTGGCATCACTGGCTGGATCTGCGACGAACGGCGCGGGCAGCATCTGCTGGAACTGGTCAAACACATTCCCCATGACCGGTTGTTATTGGAGACCGATGCCCCCTACCTGCTTCCTCGCAGCCTGCGCCCGAAGCCTAAAAGCCGTCGCAATGAACCCGCCTATCTGACGGAGGTACTGCACACTGTTGCCCACTTCTGTGAACGATCTCCGGCACTGATTGCTGAACAAACCACCGCTAATGCCCGCCGTTTGTTTGGCTTTTGATAAACGCCATGAGCTGACCCGGATCAAATGGCCAGTTCAGTTCTGCCTCTGAATCGACCATGCTGATTACCGGGATACGCACGCCATAGCGCTCGACCAGGGCGGCATCCTCGGCGATGTCAACCGTGCGCCATTGCACCTGCGGATAATAACTGTGGCAATAGCGCAGAATCGCTTCGGCATCGTCACACAGGTGGCAGCCGGCTGTGGCAAAGAGAACCAGCAATCTCAGCGTCCTCTTGTTTTAGAGCTGCGCCCGGAACGCACATCGTTGATGTCTAGCCCTTCAACAATTTCACGCACCAGCGGCGGGCCATCGTAGATAAATCCCGTGTAGATCTGCAGCAAACTGGCGCCTGCCTGCAGTTTCTCGCGCGCATCCTGCAGATTGCTGATGCCTCCGACCCCAATGATGGGCAACTTGCCACCGAGCGCTGTGTGCAACTCCCTGATGACGCGGGTGGAGGCCGCGCGCACCGGCGCGCCGCTCAAACCACCGGCCTGTGTGTGCAGAGGATTGTTTTCCACTCCCACACGCGACAAGGTGGTATTGGTTGCTGTAACGCCATCAACGGCAAATTCCAGCAGGCTGGCGGCGATCAGGCCAATTTCCTCGTCGCTCAGATCCGGGGCTATTTTGATGACCAGCGGCACATGGCGCCCGTCCGCCAGCGCCAAGCTATGTTGTGCCTGCTTGAGCACGTCAAGCAGCCGGCGCAAATCCTCGCCGTATTGCAGACTGCGCAGTCCCGGTGTGTTGGGGGACGATAAATTCACCACCACATAGCTGGCCTGCGCCCAGGCCTTGCTTAACCCGATCAGGTAATCATCCGCTGCTTGGTCAACGGGGGTATCAAAATTTTTGCCAATATTAATGCCCAGCACACCTTTAAAGTGACTGCGACGGATTTTGTCGAGTGCATAATCCACGCCCTTGTTGTTAAAACCCATGCGATTGATGATGGCCTGCTGCTCGGGCAATCTGAATAATCGCGGCAACGGATTTCCGGGCTGGGGGCGTGGCGTCACGGTGCCAATCTCGATAAATCCAAACCCCAGGGCTGCTAGTCCATCGATGTGGTCAGCATTTTTGTCCAGACCTGCCGCTAGACCCAAGGCATTGGGAAACTCAATACCCATGACCGTTACCGGCACACCGGTGCCAGCACGCGCTCCACCCAACAAACCTTGCAACTGCAAAGTACGAGCCCAATCCAGACTGCCCATGGCGATCAAATGGGAGGTTTCCGTTGGCAGTTTAAACAGCAATGAGCGCATCAGGCCGTACATGAGATCTCTCTTTTAAGGATAGTCACAGAATTAAAAAGCTGCTTTAACACAGTCATTGCGGCAGCGCCCGTCATTATAAGCCAGCACTTGCGACGACGCTGCCACATTCTATGACAATCTGATCCGAGCGCCTGCTAGACATCAGGCTTAAATTGGTTACAATCGCTGACTTCCGGCCAGCAACCCGCTTCGTAGAACAGGTAAATTTATGAGTCATCACAACACAATAACAATACTGAGAACCTGGCTGACACAGCAGATCATCGGACAAGAAAAACTGGTCGATCGACTGTTGATAGCACTGCTGGCTGATGGCCATCTCTTGGTAGAAGGTGCTCCGGGACTTGCAAAGACCAAGGCCATTAAAGATCTGTCACGTGCCATTGAGGGTGACTTTCACCGTATCCAGTTCACACCCGATCTGCTGCCCAGTGACATCACCGGCACTGAAATCTATCGCCCTGAAGACGGCTCTTTCCGTTTCCAGCCCGGCCCGATATTCCATAACCTTGTGCTGGCTGATGAAATCAACCGTGCGCCGGCAAAAGTACAATCAGCATTGCTGGAAGCCATGGCCGAGCATCAGGTGTCCGTTGGCAGAGAATCATTCAAGCTGCCTCCTTTATTTCTGGTAATGGCCACGCAAAACCCAATTGAACAGGAAGGCACCTACCCGCTGCCTGAAGCCCAACTTGACCGCTTTCTGATGCATGTTTCCATCACCTACCCCACGGCTGAAGCAGAGCGCAGTATTCTGCAACTGGTCAGAAACGAAGCAAAAAATATCGCTCCGACAACGCCCGAAATTCTCAGTCAGGATGACCTGTTTGCGGCGCGGCAGGAAATTCTGGCCATGCACATGGCGCCTTCGGTTGAGGAGTATATTATCCAGCTGATTATGGCCACCCGTAATCCTGAGGTGTATGGCGCAGATCTGGCAGGATGGATAGATTTTGGTTCTAGCCCACGGGGTACGATTGCCCTGGATCGATGTGCCCGTGCACACGCATGGATCAAAGGTAATGATTTTGTCTCCCCAGACGATGTGCAGGCCGTCTTGTTTGACGTTCTGCGTCACCGTGTTCTGCTCAGTTTTGAAGCCGAAGCCAGTGGTATTACTCCCGACAAAGTATTGGCGACCATTCTGGAGCGGGTTCCGTCAGCCTGAGGCACCAGGCATGCTGACGCATCGACCGCCACAGACTGAACAACCGCATTTCGCCAATTTCGGATTGCCCCACCCAGGCCCGGAGATACCATGAGCAAGTCGCCACGCATTCTGCCCCATCAGGCGCTTTATCAGGCCAAAGGGGCGGTCATTGGCCTGCAGGATCTGTTATTACAGCGTTACGCTGCCCGCACTCTGGAATATGTATCGCACAAACGCTCTGTCGCCGGCATTTCCGGACAACACATGTCCAAAATACGCGGACGGGGCATCGATTTTGAGGAGTTTCGCCTTTATCAGGCCGGCGACGACATCCGCACCATTGACTGGCGCGTGACCGCAAGAATGGGCAAACCCTACACCAAAGTCTTCCGCGAAGAGCGTGAAAGACCGGTCATCATTGCGGTTGATCAGTCGAGCTCAATGTTTTTCGGCAGCCATACGGCATTCAAGTCAGTGGTCGCTGCGCAAGCTGCCGCCATATTCTGTTGGTTGGCCATCGATAATGGCGATAGAGTCGGAGGATTGGTGTACGCCGATGATAACTACAGCCTGGTGCGTCCCAAGCGCAGCCGTCGTTCCGCACTGCATTTGCTCAACCAGATTCAGTTAGCTAACGCCGATCTGGCGGCACAGGCCACCAGCGGTGTCGCACGACCTGAGCGGGATGAAGGTGGACTTGCCACTGCACTGGGTCGCATCCGCCGTATCACCAAACCCGGCAGCACCTTGTATATCATCAGCGATTTCAGCAGCATCAATGAAGTCGGTTTCCAGTACCTGTATCAGATTTCGCTGCACAACAATGTGGTGTGCTGCTACGTGCACGACATGCTGGAAGAGACTCTGCCAGTGCCCGGTTATTACAATATTACCGACGGCCGGGAAAAAGGCACGCTCAATACTTTCAGCAAGAAGGCGCGCGAAAATTATCAAAATTTGTATCAGCAACGACTGGATCAGTTGCAGGCTGAGCTGAATCGACTAAAAATTCCACTGCTGACACTCAGAACCGATCAACCGGTTGTAGAACGGATACATCAATGGACATCGCAGACGCTTTAAGTGAATTAGCTGACATACGCATGCCCGGCGAGGTCAGTTACTGGCCACTGGCGCCGGGTTGGTGGATATTGGCGGCTTTGTTGCTGGCACTGGCTGTTTATGGTGTCATCCGGCTGCGCAAACGTATGCTGCTGCAAAAACGTCTGAATGCGGCGATCAGTGAACTGTCCAATGCCCGTCAGCTATTAAGCTCTACTGGCGAAAGCGACATGGCCAACCGGCTGATTTTTGTCAATAATGTGAATGCCGTGCTGCGCCGGGTTGCATTGTTGCACCTTGAACATAGCGCCGTGGCGGGGCTCAGCGGCCACGCCTGGGTCAGCCTGATACGTCAGCATGACAAAGCCGGGCTGCTCAGTCTGGAACTCGCTCAGGTACTGGCACAGGGCCGTTTTGCCCGGCAATGTGATGTCGATGCAGATGCGCTGGAACACATGGCGCGAGAATGGATTAAAAATCTGTATTTGGCTAAACTCGAGATCACACAAAAATCCGATTCAAACCAAAATAAAACAAGCGCGGCGGCTGATAATCATGCTTGAATTTTCCTGGCCTCTGGTCTTTCTCGCCCTTCCCCTGCCTTTGCTTGTGTATTGGCTGATGCCAAGAGCGCCGCGTCAGGACGCCGCGCTGCGCATACCGTTTTATCGCCACTTGGTGCAACTGCACTCCGACAGTAATCGTCACTACAATAAAAGTGTGTTGATGCTGTTGTGCTGTTCTCTGATCTGGATTCTGGTGGTGACGGCCGGCAGCCGACCACAGTGGGTGGGTGACCCCGTACAGATACCTACCACCGGACGCGATATGATGCTGACGCTGGATATGTCAGGCAGCATGGAAGCGCGGGATATGTTCCTGAATAACACCCAGCTGTCTCGTTTCCAGGTGATGAAGGCCGTCATTAGCGATTTTATCGAAAAACGCGAAGGCGACCGTCTCGGGCTGGCGCTGTTTGCTGCCCACGCCTACATTCTGACGCCGATGACCTATGACCTGGGCACAGTCCAGCGTCTTGTGGAGGAACTGGAAATTGGCATGATTGATGAGTCAGCGACCGCCATTGGTGACTCCATCGGTATCAGTGTCAAGCACTTGCGGCAACAGCCGGAAAATCGCCGCATCATGATTCTGCTGACTGACGGCATCAATAACGCGGGTGAACTGACCCCGGTTCAGGCAGCCCAGCTTGCGCGTACAGAAGGCATCACCATGCACGTTGTGGGTATTGCGTCGGATCAGTTTGCCCAGCGCTCGATGTTCGGCAACCGCCCGGGTGCGCTGATTTCCGAGATTGATGACGCCACCATGACACAAATAGCCGAGATGACCGGAGGTCGCTACTTCCGTGCGCGAACACTGGAAGACATGGTAGCGATCTATGATGAACTTGATCAGATGGAGCCTATTGAACAGGACGAGCAAACCTATCGGCCGATTACATTGTTGTTCCATTGGCCGCTCGGCGCTGCTCTGCTGTTAAGTTTTCTGTTGGCATTGCTGGCATTACCCGCGGCAGCCCGCGTCTCGGCAGTCAACAGAAGCACTCCACAAGCTGCAACCTCTGCGTCAGGAGAAATTGTATGAATGACTCCCTGACGCTGAGCCAGGCGCTCACTGACTTTCACTTTCTGCGCCCTCTGTGGCTGCTGGCGCTGCTGCCGGCATTGTTTTTTGTGCGCAGACTCTGGCAACTTGATGCGCAAGGCACAGCATGGCACAAGGTCATCGACCAGAATCTGCTGCCTTACCTGTTGAACTCAACAAAAAACTCATCTCAGCGTTTGCCGCTGTACATGTTAATGGTGGTCTGGACACTGTCGGTGCTGGCGTTGGCAGGTCCGACCTGGTCAAAACAGACACAACCAGTACAGCAGCGTCAGGATGCATTGGTTATTGTGCTGGATCTTACGCTGGGCATGTTTGCCAATGATTTTGAACCCAACCGAATCACCATCGCCCGGCGCAAGATCATGGATATTCTTGACGCGCGCACCGAAGGCCAAACGGCGCTGATTGTCTACGGTGGCGAAGCACATATGGTGACACCACTGACCGATGACTCTATCAGCATACGTGCCATGGTGCCGGCGCTGAACCCCAACATTATGCCGGTCATTGGCAATAACCCTGGACATGCGGTTGAGATGGCCAGAGCGCTGATGGATGAAGCTGCCGCAGTCAACGGACGCATTCTGTTGATCACTGCCGGTATTCCCGCTGAGCAGAACAATGAGATCTGGGACACCCTGAACGATGGCAGGTATCCCCTCAATATTATCGGCATTGGCAGCACACAAGGCGCTCCCATTCCTGCAGCTAATGGTGATTACCTGCGAGACAGCAATGGCGAGATGGTTGTCAGTGTCCTGGATCGGGCAAATCTGGTGACGCTTAGCCAGCAGATAGGCGGTCAGTACCGGGATGTTTCTGTCGATAGCAGTGACATAGAAGCCATTCTCGCCGATAGTCTGCTGGCCGACGCTGATAACTATCTGGAAGCCGATGAAGAAGTAGAACTTTGGTACGACGCCGGCCCGTGGTTGCTGATTCTGCTGGTGCCACTGTGTGCTTTGTGTTTCCGGCGTGGCTGGATTTTACAACTGGCGATAATCAGTGGTGCCTTATTACTGGCCGCCCCGCCGCAGCCAGCCTGGGCACAACAAACCAACACGCCGATACCGCTCTCTGATGACGGTATGACGGATGAGATGATGATGAACCAGGTACCGGTTAGCGGACTGCCCGGCATCGCCATTGTCCAGGAGCCACAAACCGGGTTTGACATCCGAAGTCTGTGGCTGAACCGCGACCAGCGTGGTGTCCGGGCCATGCAGAATGATGACCCGGTGACCGCGTCTACCCTTTTTGAAAACACCGCGTGGCGCGGGGCGGCCAACTACCGCTCCGGCAACTATGCCGGCGCGATTGCGGAGTTCAGCCTGGGTGAGGATCTTGACTCGCACTTTAATCTGGGCAATGCGCTTGCCTTTGCCGAGCGTTTCGAGGAATCCATCGCAGCGTATCAATCCGTTCTGGATATTCAGCCTGATCACGCGGATGCGCTGAAAAACAAAGAAATTGTTGAACGCTTGCTGGAGGAACAACAGCAGCAGGAAGAAGAAGAGCAGCAACAAGAGCAGCAGGAGCAGGAAGAACAGCAGCAACAGCAGGCTGAGGAAGAAGAAGGCGATCAACAGGAACAGGCGCCTGAACAGGAAGAGCAGCAGGAACAGCAAGAACAGCAGGAATCCGAGGAACAGGAGCCGACTGAGCAGCAGGAAGAGTCTGAGAATGACAATGCCAACAGCCAGCAGCGCGCGAATACCGAAGTAGAAGAAGATCAGGAATCACTTGAGCAGTTCCTGCGGCGGATCGAAGATGACCCGGGTGAACTGCTGCAGCGCAAATTCCAGTTTGAATCACGCAGGCGCATGATTGAACGACGTGCCGCCAGTCAGGTACCACGTTAACGGGAACTTATGAAACAGCTCATCAGCATAATCTCAGTGTGTTTGCTCAGTCTGATCTGTGCAGGAGCGTTGGCGCAACAGCCGGCGCTGGAAACCAACCTTGATCGCACCGAGCTTGAGCGAGGGGAAACCGTCACCCTGCGCATCCGCGTACATGGTCAGCAAGGCGGTGTGCAGATAGATCTTGAGCCGCTGCGCAGTCAGTTCGAAGTCGTGTCGACACGCTCGGCCAGTCACCTGCGTTCAGTCAACAACCGCATCGAATCCTGGACAGATTACCTGCTGGTGCTGTTTCCCAGAGAGCTTGGCGAGCAGCAGATTCCAGCGCTGGTTGTGGGCAATCAGACAACAGAGTCATTCACCATTACCGTCACTGAACCCAGCATGACCGGGCTGGCTGCAGGCAATGATGTATTCCTTGAAGCCATTCTTTCAGGTGACTCGGTGTTTGTGCAGGAGCAATTGTTGTTCACCGTGCGCCTGCATTACACAATAGCCGGTATCCGTAACCCGGTATTCACTGAAATCAGCCCCGAAAATGCTGTGGTGCAGATGCTCGGCGCGCCTCACCAATACGAACAGCTGGTTGATGGTGTCAGGTACGGTATCTATGAAAAAAATTATGTCATCTTCCCGCAACGCAGTGGCGAACTGGAAATTCCCGACATTGTGTTTCGTGGTGAGCTGACCGATGGCTCCAGTAACTTTGTTTTCCGCAACCCCAATATGCGTCCAGTCACTGCCTTTGCTGAAGGTTACACCGTTGAAGTGAAAGAGCGCCCTGCCGAGTTTCCGCAAAGCAGCACCTGGTTGCCGGCCACAGACATACAAATCAGCGAGACCTGGGATCGCGACATCACCCGCCTGAATCCGGGCGACTCGGTTGAACGCACCATCACCGTTGTCGCCAATGGTCTTGATGGCGCTGCGTTACCGCCGCTTGGCCGCCCTGACATCGAAAGAATGAATGTTTATCCTGAGCAACCCGTGATTGAGCGTATGGTGGTTGATGGCAATATTGTTGGTACGCGCATTGAAAAGTACGTGCTGGTTGCCACTGAAGAGGGCTCAGTTGTTATCCCCGAGGTCAATCTGCCATGGTGGGATGTTCGCAACAACGAACTGCGTAGCTCCGTTATCGCAGCCTCATTGATACAGGTGACACCTACTGGCGGCACGTTCCCAGGTGACGCAGCATTGGAAGGGGCAACTGCCGATGGCAGCGCACCTGACAACATCATGCAAAGCGCTCTGAATGATGAACTGATCAGCAGCCGCAGTACGCCCGCGTGGATTTTGAATCTGATGGCGCTGACTATTGTGTTGATACTGGCCGGAATGTGGTGGCTGTGGCGCCAACGTCAAAGCCGTCTGCTGCATGCAACCGCTCCTGTTATTGTGCGCACGGCTGCGTACGAGCGCGACATTGCAGAGGGTCATGAGAAGCTGGCGTTTGCCGAACTGGAAACCAGTCTTGCCAAAGATTCCGCGCAATTGGTGCGGGTACGCATGATTGCATGGGGACGGCAGTACTTCAGTGATCCAGGCCTGCATAATCTCGACGATCTGGCATCACATATGGACGATCCTGAAGTGATGAATCTGTCGCGTCAATTGCAAGCCTCCTTGTACGGATCAACTACGGGCGACAGCAACTCAAGCTTCACACAACAAGATCGCCAACGTCTGCTGGTCCTGTTACGAGCGCAGCGTGCCAGCGCGGAGAAGCAGGACAAAACCAACCGACAAAACAAACTGTTTGAACTGCCACCCTTGTACCGTCAATGAGTGTACCGTCAATAAGTGCACCGACAGTAAGCGCTGGCGGGACCTCATGACAAGGCACTAAACGTGAGCAAAACATCCAGCCGAGTTTACAGCACCGATAAGGGCCGGCTTTGCACGGGTTGCGGGGAAGCGGTGGGCGACTGCCGCTGCGCAGCACTCAGTGCGGGCATTGCGCAGGGCAATGGCAAAGTGCGTGTCAGCCTTGATACCAAGGGCCGTAACGGCAAGGCAGTGACCATGGTTTCTGGGCTGCCTGTATCGCTGACAGAACTTGAGGCGCTGGCAAAGACTTTAAAGTCGCGTTGCAGCAGTGGCGGCGCTGTTAAAGACGGTATCATCGAGATTCAGGGTGATCACCGGCCAGCGGTGCTGGCATTTCTGCAGACCAAAGGTTTCTGCGCAAAACAGTCGGGCTAACGCTGCAAAAAATCAGGGGCGTGAGGGCTCATCCGGCGGTTCTGGTTTTTTACGCTGTGAGACACTTTTGGCTTTGTCGTTACGCGCTTTTTCCAATGCCTGCAGATACTCCGTATCAACATCGCCGGTGATGTACTTGCCATCAAAGACCGAGCATTCAAAGTGTTTGATATCGGGATTACCTTCCTGCGATGCGGCAATCAGATCCGGCAGATCCTGGAAGATAAGCCAATCTGCGCCAATCAATTCCTGTACCTGCTCATCTGTACGATTATGGGCAATCAGTTCGCTGGCAGCCGGCATATCAATGCCATAGACATTCGGATAACACACCGGCGGTGATGCAGATGCAAAATACACCTTGCGCGCGCCGGCTTCACGGGCCATCTGAATGATCTGTTTGCAGGTAGTACCGCGCACAATCGAGTCATCAACCAGCAAGACATTTTTGCCTCTGAACTCCAGTTCTATGGCATTGAGCTTCTGGCGAACAGACTTACGCCGCTCACTTTGCCCGGGCATAATAAATGTCCGACCGATATAACGATTTTTGACAAACCCTTCGCGGTACTTGACCCCGAGACGGTTAGCCAGTTCCAGCGCGGATGTGCGGCTGGTATCGGGGATTGGAATCACTACGTCAATATCGTGATCAGGGCGCAGCCGTTTGACTTTGTCTGCCAGCTTTTCGCCCATGCGCAGCCGGGCTTTGTAAACTGAAATGCCATCCATCAGTGAATCCGGTCGCGCAAAGTAAACATGCTCGAAGATACACGGGGTGTACTCCGCTGGCTCGGCGCACAATTTAGTATGTATTTGACCATGCACATCGATGTAAACGGCTTCACCGGGTGCCACATCACGCTCCAGCGAATAACCCTGTGAGTCCAGCGCCACGCTTTCTGAGGCCAACATGTATTCGGCGCGGCCTTTCTGCACACGACGACCAAAGACCAGAGGGCGTATACCATTTTTATCTCTGAAACCCACAATGCCGTAACCACTGATCAGCACCAGCGCTGCATAGCCGCCACGGCATCGACGGTGAACGCCCTCAACAGCGGCAAAAACATCTTCAGGGCTCGGCGCCATGGTGCCAACCTGCTGTAACTCATGCGCAAAGATATTCAGCAGCACTTCAGAATCCGAATCGGTATTGATGTGACGCAGATCCTCGGAATACAACTCTTCCGCCAGTTGCGCGGAATTGGTGAGATTGCCGTTATGCGCAAGACACAATCCGTAAGGCGAATTCACGTAAAACGGTTGTGCCAGGGCCGGACTTGAACTGCCCGCTGTCGGATAGCGGACATGACCAATACCCATTTTGCCTGTCAGCCGGCGCATATGACGTGTTCTGAATACATCTTTTACCAGACCGTTATCCTTACGAAGATTCAAAATACCGTTGTCACAGGTGGCAATTCCCGCGGCATCCTGCCCTCTGTGCTGCAATACAGTCAGAGTGTCATACAAAGAAACCGCCACTTCGGATCGGGCAACAATGCCAACTAAACCACACATGCAACATTACTCCGTAGACTTGCTTACAATCAAACCTCGGCGCTGGTAGCGCCAGGTGTAAAACCTGCCTGTTCAATCACTGATTCAACATAGGGAATGGTGCGCGACTCCACCCACCAACTCTCAGCTGCAAAGCGTTCGCGGGCAAAAAAGATCACCACAGCCACAATGATCACGCCGCGGGCGAATCCGAATATTGTGCCCAATAGCCGATCAGTGACCTGCATGCCCGCCATGGATATCAGGCGGGTAAAAAATTTGATGATCATTGATCCGATAAACAGCGTCCCGAAACCCAGCAATGCAAAAGCCAGTATAGTTTGACCAGTCTCGCTGTCAGTGATGCCGCCCAGATAAGGCACCAGCAGCGGACTGTACTGCCTGGCGATCAAAATGGCCGCAATCCAGGCCAGAACCGCCAGCACTTCGCGGACAAACCCGCGCCAGAGTCCGAATATGCTGGAAAATCCAACAACCACTAGTATCACGATATCGGGGACATTCATAAGGAATCGATCTCATACCGAACGATCATACCGTTCAGTTGAAAATCCTGCCGCAACCTTTCCAGCAAGGTTTGTGCAGCAGTGCGACTAACCAGAGGACCTACAAAAACCGCAGTCAGAACACCTTGACTGGAATCGACTCGCCGGGTGTAAGCACGATGACCCGCCGCCTGCAACCGTGTCACCAGAGCACTGGCATTATCAGCGTTGGAGAATGAACCCAGACGAACGCTCCAGCCTTCAGGTAAACCCTGCGCGTCCAGAGAAGCAGCGGGTGTTGACGTTGCAGCCGGAGCGACCGTGCTGGCGACAACGGGTGCCGCTGCAACAGGCTGTGTGACAGCAACGGACTGAGCATCCGCCCCGGCAGGCGCAGATGACTCCACTGTGGCAGCTGTACGTTCGGCTTCATCCGCTTCAATCGTCTGAGCATTGTCACTGGTCTGATCAGTTTCTCCAGGCTCCGCTGCAACGACTGCGTCAGCGGTTTGCAATGGTTGCGCTGTCGCAACTGGCGGAGCTGTTTGCACTGTCTGCGCGCTTTGTCCTGACGGCGTATTGTTTGCAATCGCCGTTACTGGGGACTCCGGGCGAATCCTGATCGCGTCAGAATCGGCGGTGATCACAGGGCGCTGAGGATCGGCCTGGTTGGGGGCAGGTTGCTGTGGACGGGCGGGAATATCAACTTGCACTGCTGGCTGATAACTGCCATCGCCATCAAAAATTACCGGCAGCAGTATCAGTGCGGTGATTGCCAGCACCAGTGAGCCGGTGATTCGTTGACGGGTAGTCTGATTCAAAGTGGACCCTACCTCTTTGTTTGTTTAACGGCCTGATAGTGCGGCCATCACCTCGGATACGGTGATAAACGAGCCACAAACCACAATGATATCGTGTTCGGACGACTGTTCGTGAGCACAATCAAAGGCTTGCACCACACTGTTGAAAACCTGAATATCAATGTCTGTCCCGGTGCTTGCCGCCAGTTGTTGCCACTTGGCAGCAAGCGACGCAGACGGCAAACACCGTGCTAAATCGAAGCCGGCAATATACCAGAAGTCGACCTGCTTTTCTAAGCCGGAATAGAAGCCCTGATGATCTTTATCAGCCATCATCGCCACCACCATGCGGATATTGCAGGCCGGTATGTGACCCTGTGCAACCCGGACAGCACGTTCTTGCTTCAAACGCTCAGCCAGTGCGCGGGCAGACTGAGGATTGTGAGCTACATCAACCATTACTTTGTGTTGACTGCCGGGAATCACCATCCATTGCTGTCGCCCTGCCAGTTGCAACAATCGCAGCGTCTCGTTGAGCCTTCGCTGCCAGCCCTGCGGATCGCTGACTGCCTTGATCAGCAATCCACTGAGCGCAGCGGCCTGAAGAGCGCTGGCAACATTGGTCAATGCCAGCCGTGGTTTGTTGAGCTTGCTGAGTGTTAAAGGCACCAGCGTGCCTTCTACAAGACAAACGCCTTGCCAATGCCAATGGCTGCCGGATTGAGTTGATTCATCGGCAGCCCAGCGATACAAGCCACCTGGGATATACACAGGACAGTTCAACACCGCAGCGGCGTCCAGAAGACTCTGCGGCGGCTGTGACTCACCGCAAACAACAGGGATGCCTGCACGAAAAACCCCCGCCTTTTCGCGGGCAATTGCTTCGCGGGTATCGCCCAGCCACTCCTGATGATCAAGATCAATGCCAGACACCACAACAATATCGGCATCAATAATGTTAACGGCATCCAGACGCCCACCCATCCCGACTTCCAGCACAGCAACATCCAACGCTGATTGCTGAAATATCAACAATGCGGCCAATGTGCAAAACTCAAAATAACTCAGAGAGACTGCATGGCGAGCAGCTTCAATTTTTTCGAAGGCATCTATCAGTGCTTGATCAGAAACCGGGATTCCCTGAAGGCAGACACGTTCGTTGTAACGCATCAGATGAGGAGAGGTGTAACTGCCAACACGAAGACCTTCAGCCCTGAAGATGGCATCCAGTGTTGCCACATTGCTGCCTTTGCCATTGGTGCCAGCCACGGTGATGACGACTGGAGCAGGCTTGTTTACCAGCAGCCGGTCAGCAACGGACTTGACACGTTCAAGGCCAAGATCGATCTCTTGTGGATGTAACTGCTGAATTTTGACAAGCCATTGTGCCAATGTGAGTGGCGGGCTTTTGATCTCCGGCGTCACATTGTTACCCACCTGTCAGGCTGCTGGCGGCAGTTGCATCAATTTGCGAACCAGCCCTGTGACGGTTTCGCGCATCTGCTTGCGGTGCACAATCATGTCGATGGCGCCGTGCTCCAGCAAAAACTCGCTGCGCTGGAATCCTTCTGGCAACTTTACCCGCACCGTTTGCCGGATGACGTCCGGGCCGGTAAACCCGACCAGCGCGCGTGGTTCAGCAATATTGATATCCCCCAGCATGGCCAGACTGGCAGATACTCCGCCATATACCGGATCTACCATCACCGAGATATAAGGCAATCCGTGGCCACGCAATTTTTCCAGGGCAGCGGCTGTTTTGGCCATCTGCATCAATGAAATCAGCGCCTCTTGCATACGCGCGCCGCCACTGGTGGAAAAACACACAAACGCCAGCTTCTGGGCGATACAAGTATTGACGGCCTGTACAAATTTTTCACCGACCACAGCGCCCATGGATCCACCGATAAATCCGAACTCAAACGCGGCAACGACCATTTCTACATTGTCGATGCGCCCCTGAACAACCACCAGAGCGTCCTTTTCACCGGTGCTTTTCTGCGCGGCCGTGATGCGGTCTTTGTATTTTTTCAGATCCTTGAACTTGAGTATGTCCACTGGCTCGATATCGGCGAATAATTCACGCTGGCCATTGCTGTCCAGAAACAACTCCAGACGCCGTCGTGCAGTGATACGCATATGATGATCACACTTGGGGCAAACTTCCAGATTGCGCTCAAGATCGGGCCGGTAAAGCACGGCCTCACAACGAGGGCACTTTTTCCACAAACCTTCCGGAACACTGGACTTCTGTTTATTGCCTTCAGCACTGTCACTATTGTTACGGATGGAGGGTAGGATTTTGTTAATCCAGCTCATAAATTCGTCCTGTACTTTTGCGCTGTCAAAAAGCGATCTGTATTAGCGCCTAACTATAACACTATTTGGCGGCTGATCCTGCCGGCCGTATCCGGGCACCTGTTCAGGCGTTAAGAGACTGGCGGATATCTTTGATCAACGCCGTACTGTCGGCAATCGCTGCAGCATCGCGCTTGCCGTTTTCAGTCAGCTCACCAATCTTCTGCACCAATGCACTGCCAACAATCACCCCGTCACTGATTGCTGCCATGGCGTTGGCACTGTGCGTATCTTTAATACCAAACCCAACCACAATGGGCAGCTGGGTGCGATGTCTCAACGCACTGACGCGTTCCCTGATCTCGCCGGTATCAATAATCGCAGCACCGGTCACACCTTTGAGTGAAACGTAGTAGATATAACCTGAGCTGTTTTCACAGATAGCAGACAAACGTGACTCTGTGGTGGTTGGCGCCACCAGAAAAATCATGTCCAGATCCCGTGGCCGCGTCAGCGCCAACAGGGACTGTGCCTCACTGACCGGTAGATCCACAATCAGAATGCCATCAGCACCCGCATCAGCGGCCTGTGTGACAAAATTCGCATAACCGATGGCTTCCAAGGGATTGAGATACCCCATCAACACAATCGGCGTGTGACTGTCGGTTTTACGAAAAGCTGACACGATCGCAAACACCGTGTGCAAGCTCGTACCTTGACGAAGCGCGCGCTCAGCACCCAACTGGATAATCGCACCATCCGATGATGGATCACTAAATGGCATACCCAGCTCAATGACATCCGCGCCATCACTGACCAGTTGATGCATCAGCGCAACAGTGGTGTCAGCGTCCGGGTCACCCGCCACCAGATAGGGGATCAGCACTTTGTGATTGGCCGCTTTCACGGCATTGATACAGGCAGTTAAACGACTCATGTTTTTCAAATTTTCCTAAATGCTTTTAGTCACGTTGCAATGGCATCACGCGGGTCTAAACACTGATGCCATCAATTTTAGCAACGGTATTAAGATCTTTGTCGCCGCGCCCGGACAGGTTGACCACAATAAACTGATCCGGTCTCATGGTGGCAGCCAGTTTGAAGGCATAAGCCAACCCATGCGCTGTCTCCAACGCTGGAATAATACCTTCCATACGACTTAACATTCGGAAAGCATCCAGCGCCTCGGTATCGGTCACTGACACATAGTTGGCACGGCCGATGTCTTTTAACCATGCGTGCTCAGGACCTACACCCGGATAGTCCAGACCAGCTGAGACCGAATGTGTTTCCACAATCTGACCGTTAGCATCACTCATCACGTAAGTGCGGTTGCCATGCAGCACACCGGGTTTACCCGCTGACAAGGGCGCCGCATGACGACCGGTTTCAATGCCGTCACCACCCGCTTCCACACCATAAATGGCTACCTCGCTGTCACGCAGGAACGGATGGAACAGCCCGATCGCATTGGAGCCACCTCCCACACACGCCACCAGCGCATCCGGCAGACGACCGTATTCCTGCAAAGACTGAGCGCGCGCCTCACGGCCAATAATGGCCTGAAAATCGCGCACCAACATCGGATACGGATGCGGGCCGGCAACGGTGCCAATGATGTAATAGGTGTTATCGACGTTGGTTGCCCAGTCACGCAGCGCTTCGTTCAGAGCATCTTTCAAGGTGCGCGAACCTGAGGTCACCGGAATCACATTGGCCCCCATCAGTTTCATGCGATACACGTTGGCAGATTGACGCTGAACATCTTCAGCGCCCATATATACATGGCATTCCAGGCCCAAACGCGCGGCAATTGTGGCACTGGCCACACCATGCTGACCGGCACCAGTCTCGGCGATAATCCTGGGTTTACCCATGTACTTGGCAAGCAGGGCCTGTCCAATGGTGTTGTTAATCTTGTGCGCACCGGTATGATTGAGATCTTCGCGTTTGAGAACAATCTTCGCGCCGCCAAATTTTTTGCTTATCCGTTCAGCATAGTACAAGGGCGACGGACGACCGACGTAGTGCTTCATGTCGTAATCAAAAGCTTGCCAGAATGATGGCTCTTTTGACAGTTTGCGATAGACCTGGTCGAGTTCTTCCACGGCGGCCATCAGGGTTTCGCCAACAAACACCCCACCATACTGACCAAAATGACCATGCACATCCGGACCGCTGAACTGGTCCTGCCCTGTGCTGGCGATGGTCTCAGGGACAACTCCCGGGGCTCTTGCCGGCGCTGCTGCGGTTACTGCTGTCTCAAGTGCGGACACGGTTTACCTCATCAAAAAATGCTGTCAATCGTTGTGGGTCTTTTATACCCGGTTCACTCTCTACCCCGCTGCTGAGATCCAGCGCCCAGGGCATGACCTGTGTAATGGCGCCTGCGGCATTGGCCGCATCCAGCCCACCGGCCAGTATTATCGGCAACTTGCTTTGCACAACACAGTGCGCCGCCAGTGACCAGTCAAACTGTTTACCTGTGCCACCAGCCTGCATAGGATCCCAGGCATCCAGCAGTATTGCAGAAGCCGTTGAGTACTGATCAATCACTGCAAGGACATTGGCCGCAGAGGATAACGCCGGCGACATGCGCAGTGCTTTCAGATAGGGAACTGCAAACGATGCACAAAACTCAGGAGTCTCTTCACCATGAAACTGCAGACAATCAAGATGTACGTTGGCCAGCACCGATTCGACTTGTTTTTGTGTGGGATTCACAAATAACCCCACCAGCGACACAAATGCCGGCACGACCGCCACTATCTGCCGGGCCTGCTCAATACTGACTGCTCGTTTGCTGCCGGCATAAAACACCAGGCCCAGCGCATCAGCACCCAGCCGAGCAGCCAATCGGGCGTCTTCTGGCCGGGTAATTCCGCAGATTTTTACGCGTGTACGTGATAGCACAACAAAACCAGCCTGATCGTTTACAGCACCTAAAGAAGGCAGGGATTTTAGCAGACACCGCGATTTTAAACAGGCTTAAAATGTGTTGATTCAGAGAAATCAAAGGCGTCTGTGTGAAGCCATCGCCTGAGTTCGCAGCATGTGGCCTGCTGCCATCTGTGTAGTAGGCAGCGGCCTTCAATTGAGTAAGCAGCGGGAGCAGATCACGGCCGCGAAACCAATCAACTCACAGCACAGCTCAGCGAAGTAACGGAAACCTCATTGCACTTTGCACTTTGGCCTGTTGCCCTAAGCGTAACCCAAGCACAACCAATCCAGACAGACAGAGAAATGCCAACTACAGCGTGAGCAACGGCAAGACAGTGCAGCACCGGATCAATCAGGCCGCGCTTATCATTTGGGCGGGTGCCCGATCCAGCGGGAGCACTGTTCGAATCCGGAGCGGCGCAGCCGCGACGTTGAGTTGCGCACCGCCGGGCACCCGCTCAAATGATGTGGCCGATCCGGTGCTGCACTGTCTTGCCGTTGCGGCTGCACTTTAATCACCTCATTAATGCTTTGTAGTTGCGGATGCGGTTGCGGATGCGGATGCGGTTGCGGATGCGGTTGCGGATGCAGTTGCGGATGCAGTTGCGGACGCCGTTGCGGTTGTAATTACTGCTGAGGTCAGAGAAAACAAGGTCCATAAGGCAACACCGGCAACCCAAACCGCGACGGATACTCCACCCCCACCAGATACAAACCATCCGGCCTCGCCGTCACGCCCGCAAGACTTCTGTCCCGTGCAGCCAGCACCTCAACAATCCACGTTACAGGCTGCCGCCCGGCAGCTACCTGCATCAGACTGCCCACAATATTGCGCACCATATGCTGCAGAAAGGCATTCGCCTCAATCTCCAGCACAATAAACCGCCCCTGCCGCCGCACCTCAACAAACTTTACCTCACGCATCGGCGTGTTGGATTGACACCCAGCTGCCCGAAAAGCGCTGAAATCGTGTTCACCAACAAGAAACTGGGCTGCCTCATGCATCAGATTGACATCCAAATCCTCTGGCACATGTGTCAACTGACCGATCAACACTGCAGGTTTAACCTTGCCACAATAGATGACATAACGATAACGCCGACTCAACGCTGAATGTCTGGCATGAAAGTCATCGACTACCTGCCGCGCCCACTGTACGCGGATGTCTGCCGGTAACCTTGTATTGGTGCCCATTACCCAGGCTTTTTCATCGCGGTTGCAGGGGCTGTCAAAGTGCACAACCTGACCACTGCCATGCACCCCGGCATCGGTACGACCGGCACAGCTAATCGCAATAGGAGAGTTGGCTATAAATGAAAGTGCTTCTTCGAGAGTGCTCTGAACGGTAGACAACGATGGCGACAACTGCCGCTGAAAGCCAGAAAAAGAGGCGCCATTGTATTCAATGCCGAGCGCGTATCGAGTGCTCACGTTCAAACCCGTCCCAGCAAGTCCTTGGCTTCTGTCTGCTGAACTTCAGTACCCTCTTTGAGCACTTCTTCTAGGATTTCGCGGGCACCCTCAGCATCACCCATGTCGATGTAGGCACGCGCCAGGTCAAGTTTGGTTGCGGCTTCGTCGGCATCGGCCATGAAGTCGAAGTCTTCCTCATCATCATCGTCGGCCTGATCCGTGAAATCGTCTTCCGATGGCAAAAATGCCAGATCATCAAAATCATCGGCGGCAAGAGTTGACGACTTTGCCGGTGTAGCCGGCTCAATCTCCGGCTCATCAAGGTCCTGGTTTTTGAGGTCGTGCTTATTGAGATCCGGCTTATTGAGATCCTGGTCATTATCGTCCGAAGCACTGATGTCAAACTCAGCCAGGGTAGCCTCCGCACGATCTGCAGCGTTCTCAGCGGCATCGGACTCAGCGTCAGGCCAATCAATATCAGCTCCGGTATCTTCAACAGAATACTGATTATCCGTAGCACTTTGATCCACAGTTTTTTCTGATAAGTCGTCAGTCGCCTCAGGCGTGTCAGAACCCGAATCATCCAGATCAAACCGATCGTCCAGCGCTATGTCGGAGCCGGTATCGTTGTCAGTCAAATCTGCTGGCTGCCAGTCATCCCTCTGCTCAGCTGCTTTTGCAATAACAGTCTCGGCTTCCGTTTGCTCATCAATCTGTTGATAGGCGTTGCTGGCTGCAGTGGCCATGGCCGCAGCGAACTGCGCCTGCTCATCGCCGTCACCGCCGGTCTTGTTAACCGATGCATTATCAGCACTTGCCGCTGAGTCAGCTGAGGATTCCGCCGCAGCGGAGAACAGCAGTTCATCTGCATCATTACCAAGCGCCATGCCATCGTCGTTGCGTGCATTGATCTTGGCCCCGGATTCTGCCGCAGCACGATTGCGTCTGATCAGCACCAGAACCAGAATCAGAACCAGTGCTGCTACAACGCCCAGCATTGCCCAGGTATTACTGGTAATCATCTGAATGAATCGTTGCACAGGACCCGCATCCGGCGCCATGGTAATTAACGTTTCCTGAGAAGCCGGCGCTGCCTCAGATGCGGCTCTTTCCTCCGCCAGAGTCTGTTGCATTCTAGCCAGCTCAAGATCTCGCAAACGAATCAATTCCTGCGCAGCGGCGATCTGCCGCTGAAGCATGTCCAGACGGGCATTAAGCTCATTATTTTCTGAATCCAGCCGTGCCAGATCCTCTTCGCGAAGTGCAACACGATCCTCAAGAGCAGAGATCTGTTGCGCATTCTGAGAACTTTGATTACCCGCTGCTTCTGCATTGGGTTGTTGGTCGGTGGCCTGTTGGTCCGCAGTGACAACGCGAAGTTCACCTTGGGCACCCGCCCCGGCCGGCGCAGGTGATGGCGCTGACGTTGCCGGTTGCGCAGCGACGTTAGCCGCGCCGCTTGCCAGCACCCGGTTTTGTCGGGTGACTTCGGTGACTGCCTCAGCGGCAGACAGTCGTCTTATCTCGCTCAGTTCAGGCACCTGCAGAATTTCGCCTCGACGAACACGATTGATATTACCGCCGATAAATGCGTCCGGATTAAGACTCTGCAAGGCCAACATGGTCTGCTGAACAGTCACTGACGCATCGGGCCTCACCCTCAATGCCAATTCCCACAGCGTATCGCCTGCATTTACCGAAATGGTGCTGGCATTGGAAACGATGGCCGGCGGGGATTCTGTCGATGCAGCAGGGGTAGCTGCCGGACTGGACGTTGACGCCGGGATACTGGCGGCGCCTGACGCCTGAGCAGCCGGGATACTGGCAGCGCCTGACACCTGCGTAGCCGCCGGTGCCGTGGTGTTGGTTGCAGCGGAGCCAGAATCTTCAGGCGCAGTCACCGCAGGGGCTGACGCCACATCGGCAGGCTCCTGCAGCACATTCATGGATCTGACTGGAGCCACCGACGATGATGCGCCCGTCTGGGAACTGAACGCCGGGGACTCCAGACGCAGGGAATACTCCGTCAATAAACGACCGGCTGGCCAGCGTGTATCAAGCACCAGACTTAAAAATGGCGCACTAATTGTCAGAGGACTGCTGATCAGCAGCACCGGAGATGTACCGGAGAAATCCACCTCAATCTCAAGGGTATCGAGCACACCCGGACGTTCTGCCGAGAAGCGCTCAAAGTCCTCTGGAGATGCCACGCTGACGCGGATGTCGCTGGGCAACAAACCATCGACATCTGCCAGTTGCACTGTTGCCAGCAGCGGCTGACCGCTGGCTGACTGCAATGTCATATTGCCAAGCTCAACCGCATCAGCCTGCGCCATCGTCAGCAACGCCATCGTCAGTGAAGACAGCGCGGCGATAGAGGACAGCAAGCGTTTGGCCATTTTTATTTCCTTTTTGCCAGATGAGCATTCCCGCTGAACAGGATGCATCGGCGAGTATTAGTTAAAGGTACTCTTTTATCAACAGTTCCGCGATCTGGATAGAGTTGGTAGCAGCGCCCTTACGCACGTTATCACCCACTATCCACATATCAATCCCATTCGGATGGCTGATGTCCTTGCGAATTCTACCCACGGCGACGGCATCTTTACCCGCTGAGTCAGTCACCGGAGTCGGATAACCCCCGGCAACACGCTCATCAATCAGCACCACACCAGGCGCCTTGCTGAGCAGTGCGCGGATGTCTTCCACACTGATAGGCGTTCTGGTCTCAAAATGAACGGCTTCGGAGTGGCCGTAAAATACCGGAACACGCACACAGGTGGCATTGACCTCAATGCTCTGATCCATGATTTTTTTGGTTTCCCAGGACATCTTCATTTCTTCCTTGGTATAGCCATTATCAAGGAACACGTCGATCTGCGGCAGCACGTTAAACGCTATCTGTTTGGGGTAGACCTTGGTCTCAACATCGCGGCCGTTCAGCAGCGCTGCCGTCTGCGCAGCCAACTCCTCAATGGCCTCTTTACCGGTACCCGACACCGCCTGATAGGTGGCGACGTTAATGCGGGTAATCCCCACTTTGTCGTGAATCGGCTTCAGTGCAACTAACATCTGGATAGTGGAGCAGTTCGGGTTAGCGATGATGTTGCGGTTTTTGTACTGCGCAATCGCCTCCGGGTTAACTTCCGGCACTACCAGCGGGATGTCGTCGTCGTAACGGAAATGTGAGGTGTTGTCGATGACAATACACCCTGCTGCACCCGCTTTTGGCGCATACATTTCTGAAATGCTGCCACCGGCAGAAAACAGACCTATTTCAGCTCTGGAGAAATCAAAATCCGCCAAGTTCAGCACGGTGATGGATTTGCCACGAAACTTGATTTTGCTGCCCGCTGATCGCTCGCTGGCCAGCGGAAACAGCTCGTTGACCGGAAAATCGCGCTCTTCCAGAATGCTGATCAGTGCTTCGCCCACGGCGCCAGTGGCGCCCACTATTGCTACGTTGTATTTTTTCATGCGTGTAAAACTCCCGAAATATTTCCCCGGTTCAGGTCTGCTTCAAGCAGATTTAAAATACCAGGGTGATTTTTCCCGCCACTGATTTTCAAACGCGCGGATGGCGTCTGCGTCTTCCAGTGTCAGGCCGATGTCATCAAGACCGTTCAGCAGGCAATGCTTGCGAAACGCGTCTACTTCAAAATGGATGACGGAGCCATCGGGTCGGGTGATGGATTGCGCTGGCAGGTTCACGGTGAGCGTGTAACCTTCAGCGGCATTGACCTCTTTGAACAGCTGATCAACCAAATTCTTATCCAGAACAATAGGAAGAATGCCGTTCTTAAAGCAGTTATTGAAGAAGATATCCGCGTAGCTTGGGGCAATCACAACACGGAATCCGAAATCATCCAGCGCCCACGGGGCGTGTTCGCGGCTGGAACCACAACCAAAATTCTCACGCGCCAGCAGCACGCTGGCTCCCTGGTAACGAGGCTGGTTCAGCACAAAATCTGTGTTCAGCGGCCGTTGGCTGTTGTCCGCATCCGGCTCACCTTTATCCAGATAACGATGTTCATCAAACAGATTGACACCAAATCCGCTGCGTTTGATCGACTTCAGGAACTGCTTGGGGATGATGAAATCCGTATCCACATTAGCGCGATCCAGTGGCATGGCCAGGCCGGTATGTACAGTAAATGCTTTCATATCTTGTCACTCAATGCTGTCAGTCTGATGTTTGCTCAGGTTGCTGTTCTGTTGATTCGCTTAGGTCATTCGCTCAGGTGCGCGCCGTATCCAGAAGGATGTCACGGACGTCTACAAAATGCCCGTGGATGGCGGCAGCCGCGGCCATTGCCGGGCTGACCAGGTGTGTACGACCACCAAATCCCTGACGACCTTCAAAGTTTCGGTTTGACGTTGATGCGCAGTGTTTGCCGGCTGGTAACTGGTCGGCATTCATCGCCAGACACATGGAACAACCCGGCTCACGCCATTCAAGCCCTGCCTCAATAAAAATCTTGTCCAGCCCTTCCGCTTCTGCTTGCTGTTTCACCAGCCCGGAACCCGGCACCACCATCGCCAGTTCAATAGTGCTGGCAACCTTGCGCCCTTTAACTACCGCTGCAGCAGCACGCAGGTCTTCAATACGCGAGTTGGTGCAGGAGCCAATAAACACCACGTCAAGCTTGATGTCCTTGATAGCTGTGCCCGGCTTCAGACCCATGTATTTAAGCGCCTGGCGGATATTGTCTGCCCGGCTTGGGTCCTTTTCCAGATCGGGATCAGGCACAACGCCTGTGACCGGCGCGACCATCTCAGGCGATGTCCCCCAGGTTACCTGCGGGATAATATCAGCGGCATCCATCACCACAACACGGTCAAAATGTGCATCAGCATCACTGACCAGTGTCTTCCAGAACTGCGAAGCACGATTGAACATGTCGCCTTGCGGCGCCATCGGACGCCCGCGGATATAGTCAATTGTTGTCTGGTCTACAGCGATCAGACCCGCGCGAGCGCCTGCTTCAATTGCCATATTACAGATCGTCATGCGCCCTTCCATGCTCAGCGACCGTATCACATCTCCGCCAAACTCAATGGTATAACCCGTTCCGCCGGCGGTACCGATTTCACCAATAATGGCCAGCACGATGTCTTTAGCAGTGACACCGGGATTGAGTTTGCCATCCACACGGATGAGCATGTTTTTCATCTTTTTCTGCATCAGACACTGCGTGGCCAGCACATGTTCAACTTCTGAGGTGCCGATACCATGCGCCAGCGCTCCCAGCGCACCGTGCGTTGAGGTATGCGAATCACCACAGACAATGGTCATACCCGGCAACGTCGCACCCTGCTCAGGACCTACCACATGCACGATACCTTGACGGATATCATTCATGTCGAGCTCGGTAATGCCGTAATCGCGGCAGTTGTCTGCCAGCGTGCGCACCTGAATGCGTGACACCGGATCGACAATTCCTTCCAGACCACGACTGCGTTCCGCTTTGGTGGTTGGGATATTGTGATCAGGGGTTGCCAGGTTGGCATCAGCGCGCCAAGGCTTACGGCCGGTCAGGCGCATGCCTTCAAATGCCTGAGGTGAGGTCACTTCGTGAATCAGTTGCCGATCGATGTAAATTAGCGCCGTACCGTCTTCACGCTGTTTGACCAGGTGTGAATCCCAGAGTTTATCGTACAAAGTTTTACCAGACATGAATGTATCCCACTAGCTATTTTGCATTAAGTTAGTTCTATATCTTTTTGTATCTAAAGGTTTTTTAAATAATTGGTGTACTGCTGCGCACACCAGAATTTTGCGCACGATGACGCAACAAATGGTCCATTAACACAATCGCCAGCATTGCCTCAGCAATAGGTACAGCACGAATACCAACACAGGGGTCATGACGCCCCGTGGTAATCACTTCCACCGGATTACCCTGCACATCGATTGAGCGGCCGGGGATGCGGATGCTTGAGGTTGGCTTGAGAGCAATATGCGCCACAATATCCTGACCGCTGGAAATGCCGCCCAACACACCACCCGCATTATTCGACAGAAAACCTTGGGGCGTCATCTCGTCACGGTGCTCAGTACCTTTTTGAGTCACACACCCAAATCCGGCACCCATCTCTACGCCTTTGACAGCATTGATACTCATCAGCGCATGAGCGATGTCGGCATCAAGCCTGTCAAATACCGGCTCACCCAGACCCACCGGCATGCCGGATGCCACAACCGTGATCTTTGCGCCGATTGAATTACCTTCCTTATTGAGCGCCGCCATATAGGTTTCCATCTCGGCGACCTTGCTGGCATCCGGACAGAAAAACGCGTTTTGCTCTACCTGATCCCAGTCCAGTGTGTGCGCTTTAATCGGACCAAGCTGGCTCAGATAGGCGCGCACCAGCACACCACAATGCTGGGCCAAATACTTCTTAGCAATCGCGCCGGCAGCAACGCGCATGGCTGTTTCACGCGCTGAAGAACGGCCTCCGCCGCGATAATCACGGATTCCGTACTTCTGCTGATAAGTATAATCAGCATGAGCAGGACGAAACAAATCCTTGATATTATTGTAATCTTTTGATTTTTGATCGGTGTTTTCGATTAACAGGCCAATCGGGGTACCGGTAGTGACTCCCTCAAAAACCCCGGACAGTATTTTTACCGCATCATCTTCACGGCGCTGCGTTGTAAAGCGCGACTGTCCGGGTTTACGCCGATCAAGATCGTGCTGCAGATCAGCCTCAGACAACGCCAATCCCGGAGGGCAGCCATCAATAATCGCGCCCAGCGCCAAGCCGTGGCTTTCGCCAAAGGTTGTGACTGTAAACACGCTACCGATACTGTTACCCGACATAAGTCAGCATTCCGCCTGGCTTGAAAAGGCGCACATTGTACACGAATTCACCAAACCGCACGAATCAGCGCATCCCGCGAGATCGCAAACACACCTTCGCCGCCGCTGTCGAAGTCCAGCCATAACACTGGCAAATCCGGATAACGCTCGGCAAGCAATTCCCAACTGTAGCCCAGTTCCACAATCAGCATACCCTGTTCGGAGAGATAAGCGGGGGCCTCGCGCAGAATACGCAGGGGAATCGCCAGACCCTCATCATCAGACAACAACCCCAATTCAGGCTCATGTTGATACTCCGCCGGCAACGCGGCCACTTCGTCCGCCGAGACGTAAGGCGGATTGCTGACAATCAGATCGTAGGTCCCATGCAAACCCTGAAACAAATCTGATTCAAGCGCACTGACACGACTCTCTACGCCAAGCCGGCTGATGTTGATCCGGGCTACGTTGAGCGCGTCAGCAGAAATATCCGCCAGATCAACCTGTGCACCAGGAAAGGCCAGTGCTGTCGCCAGTCCGATGCAGCCACTGCCCGTGCAAAGATCGAGCACGCGCGCGGGCGGCGTGGAGATCAGAGGTTCGTACTGGTGAAGAATCAATTCGGCGATGGGAGAGCGCGGTATCAACACGCGCTCATCGACATAAAAAGGCAAGCCCGCAAACCAGGCCTGTTTGACAAGGTAAGCCATGGGAACCCGTTGTTGAATGCGCTGCTCGGCCAGCGCCAATAGTTGCTGCAGTTCAGTCTCGCTGATCTCGCGGGCTTCAATCGCTCTGGTGTCAGCCTCTTCCTGCTCAAACGCGATGTCCAGCACCGTAAACACCAGATAAACAGCTTCATCCCAGGGATTATCTGTACCATGACCGTAATACAGGTCAGCCTGCTCGAAGCGCGAGCATAGCTGCTCAACACAGTTAAGAATATTCATTGTTTATCCATGCAGTTGCGCTGCAATCGCGGCAAAAATTGCTTTACGGCCGCACAGTGATATCGTACGGTATCGACCCCTTTGAACAGACCCTATTGATAACCATCCGGGATCCACAGTCCACCATGAGCAAACTCGTTAACAACACGTCTCTGAACACCATGGAACATGCTTACCGTGACATCATCAGCGCGATTGGTGAAGATTTATCACGCCCCGGGCTGGTAGACACCCCGCTGCGGGCCGCCAAAGCCATGCAATTTCTTACCCGAGGGTACGAACAGGACGTAGACAAGGTTATCAATAACGCTTTGTTCCCATCATCTTCAGAAGAAATGGTCATCGTCAAGAACATTGAATTGTATTCGATGTGTGAGCACCACATGCTGCCTTTTATCGGAAAGTGTCATGTAGCCTATCTGCCCAATGGTAAAGTGCTCGGTCTCTCAAAAATTGCCCGCATAGTGGATATGTACGCACGGCGCTTACAGATTCAGGAGAATTTGACCAAAGAAATCGCCGAGGTGATTATTCAGAAGACTGATGCCGCCGGCGCCGCGGTTATCATTGAGGCACAGCACATGTGCATGATGATGCGCGGCGTCGAGAAGCAGAACTCGGTGATGACAACCTCGTGCATGCTCGGCGCCTTTCGCAACAGCCAGAACACACGCAACGAGTTTTTGTCACTGATCAGACGATAGTGCTGTAGCAAAGGGACTCAGAACAGCTTCGTCGATCAAAGGCCACGAACCGGCATGCGGTTAGGGTCGGACAACAATCTCGATGCGCTGGCGACACGGCCCAGTGCGGCAAAACGGCGCCAACGGACCAACACCTTGTGCCTGCAGGCGCCCTTGCTCAATGCCGGCGCTGATCAGGCGCTGCTGTATCACTTGAGCGCGACTCAGCGAGCGACTGATCTGTTCATCTAGCGAGGATTCCGCCTGCAAGTGTCCGACTATGTAGATATGCGTCTGATCATCCTCATTCAACGCATCCACCAGCAACTGCAGGCCCTGATCCTCCGTCAGCAGATCCTGCTCATCAAACACCAGGCCGGGGATGGTGACCAGTCCGTCTTCGTTAAGACGCTGCAGCAGTGTTCGAGCGTCAGGCACGGAGGCAGCGCGTTGCTCAGCCGCTTCCTGCTCGGACAGTTCAAGAAAATCTAGATGAACATAGAGTCGTCTGTTGGCGCGGGTAATCACGTACAGAGCAACATATCCGCTGACTTCTCTGCCCGACATCTCCCCCCGATAACTGGCTGCCATGTAATATTGCCCGGTCTCCGGGCCATACAAAATGCGGTTGCTAAACACATCGTTAGCCCAAAAATTACTGCTCCCACAACCCCGTCCCTGGCAGTTAAACAGCTCTTGCTGCCCCTGCGTCAGCAATTGTCCGCGAAAGTGCTCAAAGACCTCCTGTCCGTTAAATCCATCCGGGATCTCGTAGGTAATGCGGCGCAAGTCCCCCTGAAACCTTTCGGACTGGCTGGGAGCTACACGACCTGCGGCGCGTTGCATGCGCCCGAGCGCCAAGGCATACACCGTGTTGTTCTCAAGACGATACTCGACAATCTGCGAGCCCGGAAAACGTTGGTACGCATAGTCCGAAGAACCCGGAATATCAGCAATTGCCTGCCAACTGATCAGCAGCAGACAACTCAACAGCAGGCGTTTTGTCACGTCAACCACATTAAACATCGGAATCCTGTTCATCTGTAACCGCAGACTTTTTGCGGCGTGAGGAGCCGGTCTTACGGGGTGCGGCGGAACTCTGAGCGTCTGACGGAAGGTCGGCAGCCTGCGGCGCTTCATTGCCGGATTCTGCCGGGGCAACTGTTGCAGGCTGATCACCCTTTCTGGAAATGTCAGCTTCAACATCCACAGGTAGTTCTGTTGAAGGAAAAGGCAGAAAAGGAAAGGGTTTCTGGTGGGTGTTGTATGTCAGGAACGCCAGTATCTGCGCAACATAGGCTGCCAGACTGCCACCCAGTCGGCGCAGGTTAGGATTATCATCACCCGTTAACAGACTGAATAAAATCTGCGCCAGCATCAGCACCATCAAAATCACGCCGCTGACATACAAAGCAACAACAAAACCTGCCATAAACAATATGCGTAACCAGGCAGATGGTTTTTTCAGATTTTCCACAAAATCATCAGACATATCATCGATCTCCCTTGTCCAGTTGTTTGGCCCGATGGGCTTCGTATTCGACGTCCAGCGCTCCTTCGCCCAGCATCAATGCAGCAATTACCTGATTAACAGGCTTACCTTCATAGACTATCTGGTACAAACCTGACGCCAAGGGCATATACACACCCAGCTCATCAGCTTTCTCTTTAACCAGTTTCAGCGTATTGACACCTTCGGCAACCTGTCCGATTCCGACGATG
Organism: Gammaproteobacteria bacterium; assembly: GCA_041306975.1. Lineage (GTDB taxonomy): Bacteria > Pseudomonadota > Gammaproteobacteria > Pseudomonadales > Pseudohongiellaceae > Pseudohongiella. The sequence continues at coordinate 65,400 of JBFZEG010000146.1, forward strand.
GCTTCCTCGACAGGCTTACCCTCACCGAGCGCCAAGCCTACACGAAAATTCCGGCTCAGCGAAGACGAGCAGGTAACGATCAAATCGCCTACGCCGGCCAGCCCCAGAAAGGTCATCGGATCAGCGCCCAACTCACGTCCAAATCGCGCCATCTCGGTCAGGCTGCGTGTGATCAGCATACTGTTGGTGTTCTGTCCCATACCCATTGCAGAGGCTAGACCGGCAATAATGGCATAAATGTTCTTCAGCGACCCACCAAGTTCCACACCAAACATGTCATCGTTGGTGTAGACCCTGAAGTAATCAGACTTGAGCACCTCCCGCACACGCTCTCGCACCGACTCATGCATGCTCGCAATCACAGTACCGGTCAGGCTACGCCTGGCTATCTCACCCGCAAGATTCGGCCCGCTCAACACACCAATAAGACAATCGGGGGCTTCCTGACGCATAACCTGACTCATCAGCAGAAAACTGCCTGCCTCTATACCTTTGGTAGTACTGACCAGAATTGTATCCTTGCTCAATGCCGGCAACATGGTGCGCACCACGGTGCGGAAATAGGCACTGGGGACTGCCACAAACACCAGACGACTGCCGCTAACAGCAAATTCGATGTCAGAGGTGGCCACCACACCTTCATGCAAAACATAACCTGGTAGATACTGGGGATTTTCACGCGTCGAGTTCACCTGATCGACCAGCGCTTTGTTGCGCATCCAGAAATTCACCCGATAACCGTTCTGCGCGACGATGTTGGCGATGATTGTGCCAAAACTTCCACCGCCTAACACACTGACCGTCTGTGCCGGCATCACAACTCTCCTGCCATAAATGACAAAGTACTGTCCTTTGTTTGCTGAACCGCTTATTGCGGACTCAGTGATGGGTCGCCTTGTACCAAGATCATGCGATTTGACTGAAAAAACAGCAAAGCATCATACAGGCCTGCGGCTACTGCTTTGGGTGTAATTGAGGCACCAACAAACTGATCCACACCATCGTCAGCCGCTATCCCCTGCCAGCTTGGGCGCCTGAGATCACGTGAAGCCATGCCACTGAACTCTCGCATCCAGCGTGACTCAAGAATTTTCAGGCCGCCAATCAGGTCGGTATGCAGAGGTTCAGCCAGCACGCGCGCCGCAACAATCTCGCCACGCATGTCAAATGCCACCAGCAAATCGAGAATGCCGTTAAAACCATCATCGACTGTAAACGGCAAGGCAACCAACACCACTTCATCGCCTTGTTTACCAACATAGGCCAGCCTGTCACGACGCAGTCCCAGCCACTGCGGGCTGACAAGATTCTGACGGCCGGGTTCAGCGCGAATCAGCAGCGCATCTGCAATCAGATCATTGTCTATCAGATCATTGCCAAGCATGGATAACAGGCTGCTGCGGTCAAACTCAACACGGGCCGCCTGCAAAGACGATGCAAAGTACTGCGCCGGCCAGATGCTGATCAAAAGCAACACAACAAGAGCAGACATCAGTCGGGGTGTCAGCACATCAGCATCCTCAGAATACCCGATTCAACCCATCCAGAGCGGCAATTCGATAGGCTTCGGCCATGGTTGGATAGTTGAAGGTAGTATCCAGGAAATACTTCATGGAGTTGGCGGAGCCCTCCTGCTGCATGATGGCCTGCCCAATGTGCACAATCTCAGAAGCCTGGTCGCCAAAACAATGAATGCCGAGGATTTCCAGGGTATCAAAGTGGAAAATCAGCTTCAGCATACCAACCTGCTCACCGGTAATCTGGCCCCGCGCGGTATTGTTAAAAAATGCTTTGCCTACTTCGTAGGGCACTAGTGCCTTGGTCAACTCCTGCTCCGTTTTGCCCAGAGTACTGATTTCAGGAATCGTGTAAATGCCGGTAGCCACCCGATCAATAGCAACAAACGCTTCAGGATCAACGATGGCATTACAGGCTGCGCGCCCCTGATCGTACGATGCGCTCGCCAGTGACGGCCACCCGATGACATCACCTGCAGCATAGATATTGGGCACAGCAGTCTGGTAACGCTCATTGACTTCGATGTGACCGCGGGCATTTAACACGATGCCTAGCGCTTCCAGCCCCATGTTGTCAGAGTTTCCGGTACGGCCATTTGCCCAAAGAATGATGTCACTTTTTATGCGCTTGCCGGAACGAAGATTAGTCACTACATAATCATTGTGGTACTCAATGCTCTCGTACTCTTCGTTGTGGCGACTGCGCACACCAATATCACGCAGGTGATAACTCAGCGCATCAGAAATTTCCCAATCCAGGAACGACAGCAAGGTATTGGCAGGATTGATCAACTCGACCTTGCAGCCCAATCCACCAAAAATCGAGGCATACTCACAACCGATCACGCCGGCACCGATGACGGTGACTTTCTTTGGGGAGTGATTCAGGCTGAGTATTTTGTCGCTGTCGAACAAACGCGGGTGATCAAAGTTCACATTTGCCGGTCGATACGGACGCGAACCGGTCGCGATCACAAAATTGTCAGCTCTGAGCAATGGCCCTTTTGTGGTGACGCGGATACTGTTGGCATCGTTAAAAAATGCCTGCCCCTGAATGATGGTAACGTCATTTTTTTCATAGTACCTGCTGCGCAGGTAAACCTGTTCATCAATCACGCGATTGGCATGGCGGATAATTTCAGGGAAACTCGGTTTTTGCAGCGTCGCAAACTCGCGCAGCAACGGATTACTGCGAAACTGCATGACCTGTTTTACATAGTGCCGAAGAGCCTTGGACGGAATAGTCCCCAGGTGCGTGCAATTACCCCCTACCTGATCACGGTCAGATATCAACGCGACTTTTTTGCCGTGTTTTGCGGCGTTGATGGCCGCCGACTCGCCCGCAGGGCCACTGCCCACTACAATGATGTCGTACGTGTTTCGAGGCATTAAGGCTTGTCTCCGGTTTACTTACTGCTTTTTTCGCACAGCGCGGGACTGCCGCCACATAGTTCACAGCTTTCGTTTATCCCGGCATTGTTGAGGCCGCCACAAGAGCCCTTGATAGGGGCTCGACCAAACATCACTCCAATAGCCATGCCCGCAACAACCAATAAAAGAATCACAAAACTTGCAATCAGGGTGTCCATATCATTGCTCCAGAAAGGCTTCGAATGCCGGTGTGAATCGTTCTGTAAAACCATCCTGCTCAGGATGTTTGCTAATAAAGTAAACCGCCAGTCCCATCGATTGAGCCAGATCGTATGACCGCTGTTCGCCCATGACCATAAACGCCGTTGCCAAGGCATCAGCTTCCATCGCCGTTGGCGCAATCACTGTCACTGCAGCCAGAGAGTGACTGACAGGGCGACCTGTAGACGGATCGATTTCATGGGAGTATCGCACACCATCTTGTTCAAAATAATTGCGGTAGTCACCCGAGCCGGCAATGGCCAGGGTTCTGCCCTGACTGTAAAAAATCTGATAAACCTCTGGCTCCGGGGTATCTAACGGCTTCTCAATGGCGGGTATCCAGCCGCTCCCGTCGGGTTTAAGGCCTTTGATCCGCAGCTCGCCACCAATCTCGATAAAATAACTGGGCATAGCCAGTGAATCAAAATACTCCGCCAGCACATCTGCTGCATAGCCCTTGGCAATTCCGCTGAGATCGACATACACCTGAGCCGACTTGCGTACCTGCGGGGGAGACAAGCTGACTTCCAGCCGATGGGACCCGGTTAACTGCAGCAACTCAGCGATTTCAGCGTCACTGGGAATCCGCGACTGATCAACACGCTGACCTATCAAAGGACCAAAACCCCAGCGATTAACCAACGGCCCAACCGTCACATCAAACGCTCCTCCGGTGAGCTGATTGAAATACAACGCCCTTTCAATAACCAGAGCCAACTCCGGCGATACACTAACCCAGTCGCCGGGCTCACTGGCGTTAAACCTGGACAACTCTGAATCAGGTGCGTAGGTGGACATCAGCTCCCGATCCAGCCGGTAGAGCCGCTGCGCAATAGCGTCAGCCAGTTCGTTATCGCTCAGCGCGTCCGGAAATCCGGCAACCAAAATCTGATACTGGGTGCCCATCGTGGCACCATTCAGCTGATAAATCTGCGCAGCTTGCTCCGGGCGCACCAGCACCCAAAGAAAAAACACTGCAAGAAAAATCAGCGTATACCGAAGCCGCTTGATCCACTGCAGGACAAAACTGCCTATCGCTCTGTCACCCGACACTTTTCGCTCCGCGGCAATACGCTAAACATTGCCGATGGCAATGTCCCAAAAAAACAGGGGAGCGGCACATGTTGTTAGTGGCCTGGCTCCCCTGTCGATTTTCCATCTTGTTTACCTGATCTTGATCAGGAGAATTCATCCAACGCTATGTTTTCGTCTTCCACACCCAGACTTTTTAACATCTTAATGCAAGAGGCGTTCATGATGGGTGGACCACACATGTAGTACTCACAATCTTCAGGCGCCGGGTGATTCTTCAAATGATGCTCAAGCACTACATTGTGAATAAACCCTGTGTACCCAGTCCAGTTATCTTCTGGCTGCGGCTCAGACAGTGCCACGTGCCATACAAAATTGTCGTGTTCAGCCGCCAGACGATCATAGTCTTCGACGTAGAACATCTCTTTTTTACTGCGCGCGCCGTACCAGAAAGTAATTTTGCGCTTGCTGTGCAGACGACACAGCTGATCAAAAATGTGCGATCGCATCGGCGCCATACCAGCACCACCACCAATAAACACCATCTCGTTGTCTGTCTCTTTGGCAAAAAACTCACCAAAGGGTCCAAACACTTTGATCTTGTCGCCAGGCTTCATGTTAAACACAAATGAAGACATAATTCCCGGAGGGTGATTGCTGCGCGGCGGTGGCGTCGCAATGCGTATGTTAAATTTAATCAAACCTTTTTCGTCCGGGTAATTTGCCATTGAGTACGCGCGAATGGTGGTCTTGTCACACTTTGACTTGTGATTAAACAGACCGAACTTTTCCCAGTCGCCGCGGAAACGCTCTTCAATGTCGAAGTTTTTGTATTCTACTTCGTGGGGTGGTACTTCAAGCTGCACGTAACCGCCGGCACGAAAATCAACACTTTCGCCATCCGGGATTTTTAACACCAGCTCTTTGATAAATGTCGCCACGTTTTGGTTGGAGATGACCTCGCATTCCCACTGTTTTACGCCAAAGAACTCTGGTTCTACCTCGATCTTCATGTCCTGCTTGACTGCAACCTGACATGAGAGACGCCAATGTTCCTTGGCCTCACCCATCGTAAAATGGCCTGCCTCGGTAGGCAGCATCGAGCCACCACCATCGACTACTTTACATTTGCACTGCGCGCAGGTTCCCCCGCCGCCGCAGGCTGATGACAGGAAAATGCCGGCGTCAGCCAGTGTTGACAGCAATTTGCCGCCAGCAGGCACGGTAATCGCCTTGCTCGGATCACCGTTAATTTCGATTTTTACATCACCGGAACTGACAAGTTGCGCACGTGCGGCAATGATAATAACCACCAGCAGCATCACTATCACGGTGAACATGACCACACCGGCTATAATCGTTGTGATATCCATTGTTACAGAAACCTTCTCACATCAACGTTGATTGGATTTGATTACAGTGTCAGTCCGCTGAATGACATAAAACCCAGCGACATCAGGCCGGTGGTAATAAACGTGATCCCAAGACCACGAAGCCCCGGAGGCACATCGCTGTACTTGAGTTTCTCACGTATACCGGCCATCAGTACAATTGCAATTGCCCATCCCAGGCCCGAGCCTAAGCCATAGACCATGCTTTCCGAAAAAGTATAACTACGTTCAACCATGAACAAAGAACCACCCATGATCGCGCAGTTCACCGTGATCAGCGGCAAGAAAATACCCAGCGCGTTATACAGAGACGGCACGAACTTATCCAGAAACAGCTCCATAATCTGAACCAGTGCTGCAATGACTCCGATGTATACCAGGAATCCCAGGAAGCTGAGATCCAGATCAGGCATTCCTGCCCACGACAACGCACCATCCTTGAGCAAATAGGTAAAAATCAGGTTGTTAATTGGAATAGTGATTGACTGCACAACCACAACGGCAATACCCAAACCTATCGCCGTTTCTACCTTTTTTGAAACAGCCAGAAAGGTACACATGCCAAGAAACAGCATAAGCGCCATGTTCTCGACAAAAACTGCCGTGAATAACAGACTCAGATAGTGTTCCATCAGTGCGCACCTTTCTCGACGGTATGTGACGCCATCGTAAACTCGTTTCTCTCAACCTGAGAGTTATCGCGGTTGCGGATAATCCAGATAATAAATCCGATCAGAAAAAACGCACTGGGTGCCAGCAACATCAATCCATTGGGTTGATACCAACCGCCATTGGCAACGGTTGGCAGCAAGGTGACTCCAAGAATGCTGCCTGAACCGATCAACTCTCTGACTGCGCCCAATGTCACCAGAATAAAACTGTAACCGGCTCCGTTTCCAAGTCCGTCCAGAAAACTCAAACCGGGCGGGTTTTTCATCGCAAATGCTTCTGCCCTGCCCATGACGATGCAGTTGGTGATGATCAGTCCCACAAACACACTCAACTGTTTACTCACTTCGTAAGCAAAAGCTTTTAACAGCTGGTCAACCAGGATCACCAGTGACGCAATGATTGTCATCTGTATGATCATACGAATGCTGCTTGGCATATGATTGCGCAGCATGGAAATAAACATATTGGAGAATGCTGTTACCGTCGTCAGTGCTATGGCCATCACCAAAGCGACCTGCACACTGGTGGTTACCGCCAATGCAGAACACACGCCGAGCACCTGCAAAGCGATTGGATTTTCCTTAAAAATCGGTTTGATCAGAATTGTTTTGCTCATCTCAGACATCAGAAAACCCCTTAACCTTTTACTTCGTTTGTCAGGAACGAACCAAATCCCCGTTGCCCGAGCCAGAAAGCGATCATATTTTCAACGCCACGGCTGGTCAGGGTTGCACCAGACAACGCGTCGACCTCGGATTCGCCCTGACCGCCACCTTTAACTAACTGAAACGCAACATCACCCGCTGTATCAAAAATCTGTTTCCCGGGCCATTGAGCCTGCCACATCGGATTGCTGATCTCACCACCGAGACCGGGTGTTTCTTTGTGATCGTAGAAGCCAATACCACGGATCGTATTGCCATCGCCTTCGATAGCAAGGTAGCCATACATGATGCCCCACAGGCCAAAACCACTGACAGGCAACACCAATGTCTCGTAATTACCGTCAGGGTTTTCAATCGAATACACTGTCGCATAACGCACGCGTCGGCGAATATTGGCTGTATCGTCCTCGGCGCTTAATGCTGTCGAAAACACAGGGTCGTTTCGAGCGGCTGACTCGCTGTAAGTCAGCGGGTCTATTCCCAATTCAGACATCTGCTCATCTGTCAGGTAGGCGCCGGTATCCAGGTCAACAATGCGGGCATTAAAACGCTCAAACATCGACTGCACATCAGCGTTGGTATTCACAGCCGGATCATACAAACCCGCAGCGATCAGAATATTACGGTTACGGTCGAGAATCTGATTGGCGGTCTGCATGGGCTTGAGTAGCACCGCTGCGCCGGAAATCAACACAGAGCACATTGCGCACAGAACAAGCGCGACCCTGATGGTATAAGAGACGGAGTTTACGTTAGACGACATTGCGAGCGATCCTCCGTTTGACGTTAGCTTTTACGACAAAATAATCAATCAAAGGCGCGAATAAGTTGCCAAAAAGAATGGCCAGCATCATGCCTTCAGGGTATGCCGGATTCAGTACCCGGATCATGACGACCATAACACCGATCAACATGCCATAAACCCATTTGCCAGTGCTGGTCATCGCGGCCGACACAGGGTCAGTCGCCATAAAAACCATACCAAATGCAAATCCACCCAACACCATGTGCCAATACCAGGGCGTTGCGAACCCCGGGTTGGTATCTGAGCCAATCAGATTAAGCAACGTTGAGAACGCAACCATGCCGATAAATACGCCTGACATAATTCGCCAGGACGCAATACGGGTGGCCAGCAGGATCAGCGCACCCATCAGGATGGCGAGTGTTGATACTTCACCAATCGATCCCTGCATACGACCAAAGAACGCATCCAGCCAAGTCAACTGCTCGCCGGTAGCGGAAAGAATCACTGGCAGCCCTGAACTCGCAATCTGACTCAACGCAGTCGCGCCACTGAAGCCATCGACCGCAGTCCATACAGAATCACCTGAAATTTGTGGTGCGTATGCGAAGAACAGAAACGCACGCCCGGTCAGTGCCGGGTTCAGGAAGTTTTTACCGGTGCCACCGAACACTTCTTTGCCTACGATGACTCCGAACGAGATGCCCAATGCAGCCTGCCACAATGGCAAGGTTGGCGGGACAATCAACGAAAACAGAATCGAGGTAACAAAAAAACCTTCGTTAATTTCATGGCCACGTTTAACCGCAAACAATACTTCCCAGAATCCGCCGACGATAAAAACTGTCGCATAGATGGGCAGGAAGTACATCGCTCCGTACCAGAAGTTATCCCAGATGCTGGCCGGGTCATTGCCGGCCAGGGCGCCAATCAACACACCGCGCCAGCCTTCCATTTCGGTGATGCCCATGTTGAGCATGGCCATATTGGCCTGGTACCCGACGTTGTACATGCCATAAAACATTGCTGGGAACACAGCCAGCCAAACTGTAATCATGATACGTTTGAGGTCTATGCCATCACGCACATGTGAACCGCCGACCGTCACTTTGCTCGGGGTATAAAAAATGGTATCCACTGCTTCGTAGAGTGGGTACATCTTTTCGTACTTGCCGCCTTTCTCAAACTGCGGCGCTAAGTCATCAAGTATTTTACGCAGACTCATGGTGAGTTGTTTCCACTAGCATTCTTTTTCGATACGCGTGAGGTTGTCACGCAGAATCGGACCATATTCATATTTGCCCGGGCACACATAGGTGCAAAGCCCCACATCTTCTTCGTCCAATTCCAACGCGCCCAGATTCATCGCTGTCTCGATATCGCCCACAATCAATGTACGTAACAACTGTGTCGGCAGAATATCCAGCGGCATGATGGTTTCATACGAACCCACAGGCACCATTGCCCGCTCACTGCCATTGGTAGTGGTCGTAAAATCAAATTTCTTGCCCTTAAAGAGGCTGGAAATATAGATACCAAGGTTTGAATGTCGGTCAGTACCCGGCGACAGATAACCCAGCAGCGGTCTCTCTCTGCCCTCACGAAGCACACATATCTGTTGATCATACCGACTCAGAAAATGCTCGGGCTCTGCAATTTTCCGCCCGGCTAGCACCGATCCTGAAATAACGCGGTTTTCACCTTGTTTGAGTTCTGCGCAGGTTATCTCCTGCACGTTGGCGCCGAGGCGAGTTCTTATCAATCGCGGATTGATGACCTGTGGCCCAGCCAGAGCAACAACACGCTCGGTCCATAAATGCCCGGTACTGAACAGTTTGCCCGCAGCAATAACATCCTGAAATCCAATACTCCACACCCACCGAGTCAGGCTCACCGGGTCGAGGAAATGGATATGAGTACCTGTCAGTCCCGATGGGTGCGGTCCACTAAAATCTTCAACCTGCACGTTTCCGGCAAACGCTTCTTTCTCGAGACCTTCAAAGCTGCCTTCACGGCGACATACAAACAATTTGCCGTCAGTCAGTTTGGCCAGCAGATTGATTCCGCGCACCAGGTCCTGAGAATGCTCGCGAGCCACAACTTCAGGCTGCAGCGCCAGCGGATTGGAGTCCATTAAATTGACAAACACTGAAGAGGGCTTGGTAGTGGGATCTGGCACTTTGTTAAATGGCCGTGTCCGCAAAGCTGTCCACAGTCCTGAATTAACCAGATTCTCTACGACCTGATCGCGGGACAAGGTAACAGCCTGCGCGTCGCTGTAACTGGCAAAACTGATCTGTTCGCTGCTGCCAGACTCAAGCTCTATGACAACAGACAAAAACAGCCGTCTGTCACCACGATTGACGGCACTGACAGTGCCCGTTCCCGGGGAAGTGTAGATGACACCCGGTGTTTTTTTGTCAGTGAACAATGTCTGACCGAGCTTAACCCTGTCCCCTTCTTTTACTTCCATCGTGGGCTTCATACCCACGTAGTCCTGCCCCAGAACCGCCACCGTACGAACCGGCTTGGCGTCATGAATTATCTGCTCCGGAGCGCCGTTAATAGGTAAGTCCAACCCGCGCTTAATTCTGATCATTCAACAGGCCTAGTAAATTGTATTCAGGATAATCAGTAGGTGTCATCTGTGAGACGCTGCCACATTGCAACGTACACAGTTGTGCTGTCTACTTTGTGAAAACGCGCGTGATTATAGGGAAATTGCCCTTGTTTTGCCACCGCTTTCTTAGACTAAATGAACGGACTCAGAAAGGCAGCCGGTGCCAGCAACGCTGACACCGGACAAAAAAATCATACTGCGCGCGGGTAAATCCGGTAATTGACGCCCGCCATTTTGTAAACCATACGCACGACTTGATTGCAGTAACCAAACTCATTGTCGTACCAGAGGTACAAGACACAACGGTTACCTTCAACGATGGTTGCTTTTGAATCCACAATCGCTGCTTCACGTGAACCCACAAAATCACTGGAGACGGCATCGGGATCTTCGGTGTAACTGATCTGATTCTGCAGCGGTGAATGCAATGCCAACACGCGGAGAAACTCGTTAATCTCTTCTTTAGTGGTGGCTGTCTCCAGATTCAGCATGAGAATGGCCATCGACACGTTAGGCACCGGAACCCTGACGGCGTTGCCGGTCAATTTGCCAATCAACTCAGGCACCGCCTTTACCACGGCTTTGGCTGCACCTGTTTCGGTCAAGACCATGTTCAGAGCCGCACTGCGCCCACGACGGTTGCCGGTGTGGTAATTGTCAATAAGATTCTGATCATTGGTGTAGGCATGAACGGTTTCAACGTGGCCACTAATAATCCCATACTTGTCATTGAGCACTTTTAACACCGGCGCTATGGCATTGGTGGTGCAACTGGCTGCGGTGATAATACGATCTTCGGGCATTATCTGATCATGGTTAATGCCGTAGACAATGTTCTTGAGACTGCCTTTACCTGGCGCAGTTAACATAACTTTGCTGGCACCTTTGGACTTTAGATGACGCGACAAGCCTTCCTCATCACGCCAATTGCCTGTGTTGTCGATAATCAGGGCATCCTGGATACCGTACTGGGTGTAGTCGATCTCATCGGGTGCATTGGCGTAAATGATCTGCACAACATTGCCATTACAAATCAGGCAATTATTGGCTTCATCAATCCTGACTGTGCCCTGGAACGCCCCATGCACCGAGTCAGAGGTCAGCAGGCTTGCACGCTTGATGATGTCACCAGGCTTGCCCGGACGCACTACAACCGCGCGAAGACGCATGACTTCGCCAGTGCTGGTGCGCTCGATAAGCAGGCGCGCCATCAGGCGGCCAATTCTGCCAAATCCGAACAACACGATATCCTGAGACTTCTCACTGGGAGGGGTTCTGACCCCAATCAGCGCCGCCAACTCAGTTCTGACGTATTCATGTACAGCCGGCGCTTTGCCGATTTGAGCCATCTCCATGTACTTGACTGTTAACCTGCCAAGATCAATATGGCAATGCCACAAATCCAGTTTTGACAGTGCCATCAGAATAGGATGGGATTCAAACTCAGACATCTCATTACGATCGATCTGCCGCACAAACCGATGAGATTTCATGATATTGGTCACTGAGCGGTTATGCAGCGCGCGGCCGTAAACAAATACACCCACATTACGCTCACTGTAGAGTCGACCCACCACAGGAATCATCTCCTGTGCCAGTGCTTCTCTTTGCTTCCAATCGCTGAAATAGTCTTCCGGGCTGGGTCGTGTCACGTGCGGTACCTGTCTGTCGAGTAGTTGAAAAAAGTCATACCGGTAAAAGCGAGCAGTATCAAAAAGGCGCTCATTATCTTGCGATTGGTGGGGCTGTGCAACTTAAATGACCTTTTGGCAGGGCATTGCCTGTGCACAACAGCTGCTGTATGCCAGAATATCCGCCCTGTTTTACGACAAGCTGCGTTGCCTGATCTTTGAGGGCAATCCGCCTGACAATGTTAATTTAACGCGTGGAAGAAAGATGTCAGGTTTTGATTTAACTGCCCCACCTGTGCCCAAAGAAGGCCATACGCTGCAATGGCCGGCCTTGCCCGATTCACAATTCAGTATGGCGCTGGCACAGACAGCGCGATTGTGCAAATCGCCATTGCTGCTGATCACCAACAACAGTGAAGAGGCAGAACAGCGCCGGCGCGAACTGCAGTTTTTTATCCCCGAGCAGGGGCCAGATGCTCTGCCGATACTGAGCTTGCCCGATTGGGAGACTCTGCCTTACGACACTTTTTCACCCCATCAGGATATTGTGTCGGAGCGCCTGAGCGCGCTGTATCACTTACCTGATATGAAAAAGGGTATTTTGATTGTGCCCGTCAGCAGCCTGATGCACCGCTTGCCCCCACCCAGCTACATTCAGGGCAACAGCCTGATGCTCAGCGTCGGTGAATCCTTGAACGTTGACCGGTTACGGCAACGGCTGAGCAGTGCCGGATACCAGCATGTAGACTCGGTATACGAGCATGGCGAATTTACCGTACGTGGCGCAATCATGGATATCTTTCCCATGGGCAGCAAGCTGCCCTATCGGATTGACCTGTTTGATGATGAGGTTGAGTCGCTGCGCGTGTTTGATCCGGAAACACAACTTTCCCGAGAGAAGGTAAAAAGCATCCGCCTGCTTCCCGGCAAAGAATTTCCTCTGCATGAGGCCGGCAGAACCGCGTTTCGAGCCCGTTTTCGCGACATGTTTGATGTTGATACCCGCAAGTGCAACCTCTATCAGGATATCAGCGAGGGCATCGCGTCAGCGGGAATCGAGTACTACCTGCCGCTGTTTTTTGATGAAATTAGTCAGCTTTTTGATTACCTGCCTTCCAACACGCTGATTCTGCGCGACCGTCAACTGGACCAGCCAGCCCAGCGATTCTGGCAGGACATCAACAACCGATATGAAGACCGTCGTCATGATCGCCAGCGTCCGATTCTGGCACCCACCGAGCTGTTCCTGTCGCCCGAAGAGTTGTTCCGGCAACTGAAGGCCTTTAGCCTGATCACTGTGGAGCATGTGCCAGGAATGACAGATTTCCCGGTGCTGGGCGCTGATAACACACTGGCCAGTCCCCTGCGCGCCCTGCAATCACTGATTGTGTCGCGACCTGACTGGCGATTGCTGTTCTGTGCGGAGAGCGCCGGGCGACGTGAAACTCTGGCTGAACTGCTGCGCTCGGTTGGTATCAACTCACGACCTGTGGACGACTGGCAGGCTTTTATCAAGAGCCCCGAACATGTAGCGATCACCGTTGCATCACTGGACAGAGGTCTGATGGTGCCATCATCCAAACTGATGGTCATCACCGAGTCTCAGTTGTTGGGCAGGAAAATAGCCCAGCGCCGCCGCCGTCGCAGAGCCAATGACAACACTGACTTCATCATAAGAAGCCTGACAGAGCTGACACCGGGCGCAGCCGTTGTGCATATCGACCATGGCGTGGGGCGTTATGTTGGCTTGCAAACCTTGACCATTGATGGCGATAAGGCCGAATTTCTAACCCTTGAATACTCCAATAAAGCCAAGCTGTATGTTCCGGTTGCTTCTTTACACCTGATCAGCCGTTACGGCGGCACTGATCCCGAACACGCGCCGCTGGATACGCTTGGCAACGATACCTGGCAGAAAAACAAGCGCAAAGCGGCAGAAAAAATCCGCGATGCTGCAGTCGAGCTCCTGGATATCTATGCCAAACGTGAATCGCGCACGGGCCATACCTTTCGCGTTGATGACATCGACTACGAGAAATTTGCGGCTGGTTTTCCATTTGAAGAAACCCCTGACCAGCTTGAAGCCATCAACAGTGTGATTGCAGACATGCAGTCAACCCGCAGCATGGACAGACTGGTGTGTGGTGACGTGGGTTTTGGTAAAACTGAAGTGGCGATGCGGGCTGCCTTTATCGCTGTGCAAAATCACAAACAGGTTGCGTTGCTGGTACCCACAACCTTGTTGGCGCAACAACATTACGAAAGTTTCCGGGACCGTTTTGCTGAATGGCCGGTAAGTATCGATCTGATTTCGCGCTTCAGAAACAGCAAACAACAGGAAGACACCCTTGAGCGCATCCGTAACGGCCGCGTAGACATCATTATCGGCACTCACAAATTATTGCAGAACAACATTGTTTATAAAGATCTTGGCCTGTTGGTGATTGATGAAGAGCATCGCTTTGGGGTGCAGCAGAAAGAGCGCATCAAAGCCATTCGCGCCGAAGTTGATATTCTGACACTGACAGCAACGCCCATTCCCAGAACCCTGAACATGGCGATGTCGGGTGTACGCGACCTGTCGCTGATTGTGACGCCGCCAGCCAAACGCTTGTCGGTTAAAACCTTTGTGCGCGAGCAACAAGACAGTCTTATCAAGGAAGCGGTGCTGCGCGAACTGCTGCGCGGCGGCCAGGTCTTTTACCTGCATAATGAAGTCAAAACCATTGAGCGCACGGCCGATCATCTCAGAGAGTTGATTCCGGAAGCACGGGTTTGTGTTGCCCATGGCCAGCTACCCGAACGTGAACTGGAAGTCATCATGGCCGACTTCTATCACAAACGTTACAACATCCTGGTGTGCTCAACCATTATCGAAACCGGTATCGATATCCCCAGCGCCAATACCATTATTATCGACCGTGCCGACAAACTCGGCCTCGCGCAGCTGCATCAGTTGCGTGGCCGCGTGGGGCGCTCGCACCATCAGGCGTACGCCTATCTGCTCACGCCGCCCCCAAAAGTAATGACGCCGGACGCAGAAAAACGGCTGGACGCCATCTCGGCGGCCAGTACCCTGGGCGCCGGCTTCACCTTGGCCAGCCATGATCTTGAAATTCGTGGTGCGGGCGAGATTCTGGGCGAAGAGCAAACCGGTCATCTGCAAAAGATCGGCTTCACGCTGTATACGGAAATGCTCGAAGAAGCCGTCAAAGCCATTCGCGAGGGACGCTCGCCCAACATTGACCTGGTCTTGCAAAGTGGCAGCGAAATCAATCTGCGTGTCCCAGCGCTGATCCCCGAGGAATACCTGCCCGACATTCACACGCGCCTGATCATGTACAAGCGCATCGCCGGAGCCCGCGATGAGGATGAACTGCGTGATCTGCAAGTGGAAATGATAGACCGCTTTGGTTTGCTGCCCGAGCCGGCAAAAATTCTGTTCTCGGTCACACAACTTAAGCTGCGCGCAGAAGAAATGGGCATCAGCAAGGTGGACGCCAGCGCACAGACCGGGCGTATCGTTTTTCGCCAGCATACCCGAATTGATCCGTTTTCAATTGTGCAACTGGTGCAAAAGCAGTCCAGGGTTTACAAGCTGTCCGGGCCCACACAGCTCAGTTTTGTACACGACAAACCGACACCTGCGGCTCGTATCGAATTTATTAACAAAACTCTGGATCAATTCCGACTATTGGCCGTAACATAATTGGCTCAAAGGAGCTAAACGCGTGAAGGCTGATTACCGCATTATCAACGCCCGATTCAGGGTATCGTGTGCACTGGCCATGGGGTTGCTAGTGGCGCCCGCATGGGCGCAGGTTCAGACTGAAGAACGCTGGTACCAGATCGAAGTCACCGTGTTTGCTCATGACAATGCCATGCAATCCAGGGAAATCTGGCCCATGGAATTGCTGCAACAGCCTGTTGCGCGCAGCACTCGCCCGCTGGACACCCTGATGTCTGTTTATGATCTGCCGGACTGGAGCGTGCTGGACGCGTCGCTGACGGACACACCGGTTGCCGAGGGGATTGCACTGACACAGGCTTTTGCTGCGGCACAGCCAATCGATGATCGATTGACGGGCGCGCCGGTTTTACGTTCATCAACGTTCAGGCTGCCAGATCCGCAACGGGATGCCTTTCTGGCATTGCCATCCTCCGACCAGCAGTTCCAGGATACTAACCGCGCATTGGCGGGTACTGGCAGATACCGTGTGATGTATCACAGTGCCTGGCGTCAACCGATGCGGGGCAGCAGCCAGGCAACACCGGTTTGGCTTGAGGGCGGCAATCGGTTTGGACAGCGCCACGAACTTGAGGGCAGCCTCAACTTCCGCTTTAATCCTGGACAAGATCGGGTAGTACTGGATGTGCGCCTTTGGCTGACCCAGTTCAGCACAATGCCGCCTGTTGACAGCGTGGAATTCACCTTACCCGAATTGCCTGCAGCGGTGATCGAGCGACGCACGGCACTGAGCTTGCCTGACGAGCAACAGTGGCATAACGCGCAGGTAATCCCTGTGCTGAATACCCGAGAACTGCGCAGCAATGAATTTCACTATCTGGATCATCCGGCGTTGGGAGTCATTGTGCAGATTCAACCTTACGAGGTACCGCCACTGCCGGAACCGGAGATCGCAACTGAACCAGTTACAGATAGTGACACTGCAACGGGTGCATCGTTGCCGCCGCCTCTACTGCCAGGCGTCGGATCCCCGGTGCCTTAACCCGGGTAACGCCTAGCAGCACGCAGCAAAACCGCTTGAATACTGTCCATGCCGGACGCCAGTACCTGACGTATACCTTCCACAGTAATCACATCGTTGCTCAGGCCCGCCCCCCAATTCACCGACAAAGCGATGCAGGCATAGGGTAATGACAACTCTTTTGCCAATCCCGCCTCCGGCATACCGGTCATCCCCACCATGTCACAGCCATCGCGCTGCATGCGCCTGATTTCTGCTGGTGTTTCCAGTCGTGGCCCTTGCGTTGCGCCGTACACACCTTGTGGCCAAACCGGCACCTGAACGTCGCTGGCGCTGCTGATCAATAATTGTCGCAGCGCTTGATCATAGGGATCGGTAAAGTCGACATGTGTCACTGTTGCAGAGAACTGATCCGGAGATTCGATACCCGTCAAGCGGCCGTCAAAAAAGGTATGTTCGCGGCCGTGTGTGTAATCAATAATCTGATCCGGCACGGCAATCACACCCGGCCCCATATCAGTATGAATGCCACCGACCGCGTTGACGGCCAGAATCGCAGTGGCGCCCGCTTCACGCAGCGCAAACACGTTAGCCCTGTAGTTGATCCGGTGAGGCGGCAGCGAATGTCCGGCGCCGTGTCTGGGCAAAAAGCCAATCTGCTGAGCACTGTCGCCCAGGTAGCCACATGCCAACATTACCGCCTGATCAGAATAAGGCGTAGTGATCGCAATCTCGCGGCTTGTTTTAAAACCCGGCAGTTGTGTAAATCCGGTTCCACCAATAAAAACCAACATAAAATGTTACGCCTCTCGCCCGCTACTCATTTGCAGCCGATTCTTCCAGCTGACTGACAGCAGCGCAACGGGATTGTGTGTGAATTGACGTTCATAGTGGTAATGTGGGCGCCTGAAAAAGTGACACGTCTTATCAGACCACTGCAGCTTGAGGTGACCGATGTCCCCCTCCCCTAAGCCCACCGCTCCTAAACCCATTGGTCCTAAGCCCGTTGCTCCTAAACCCGTTGCTCCTAAACCCATTGGTCCTAAGCCCGTGAGTCCCAAGCCCGTCTCGGCTTCGGTTCTGGCCAAATTTTCGTTCACCGGGATACTCAACACCGTCGTCGACTTTGCAGTGTTCGCCGCCTTTACCTCGCTTGGTTGGTCCCCCGCTACCGCCCACACGGCGTCAACGGCCCTTGCCACACTGAACAGCTTCGTACTGAACCGTAACTGGACCTTTCGCAACACCCGCCGCCAATCCGATCTCGTCCGGCTGTCTAAGTTTATTGCGCTCAATCTTGTCTCTTACGGGCTGTCGCTGGGGGTCCTGCTGGCCGCGGGCGCGCAGGGATTTACGCCCCTAGCCGCGAAGGCTGGCGCCCTGGTGATTACGATGACGGTTAACTTCGCGGGGAATCGCTGGTGGGTGTTTCCACCTGCCGAAGAAGGACTTCAAGCGGCGCCGCCCGGTACTCAGACACAAAGTACAGAGGACGATTCTTGGTCTCGTTGAAGATGCGCCCCAAATACTCACCAATCATTCCCAAGGCCAAAAGCTGAATTCCCCCCAGGAATAAGACGACGAGCAGCAAGGACGGATAGCCAGCTACAGGGTTACCAAACAGAAGGGTTCTCACCAACATAAACAGACCATAGCCAAAAGTCACTATGGCGGTCAGCAAACCGGCCAGGCTGGCCAACTTGAGGGGAAAAACCGAAAACGAGGTGATTCCTTCGAGGGCCAACTGAAACAGTCGACCGAAATTAAACTTGGTTGCACCAGCGTAACGGGGGTCGCGGTCGTAGTCGACACACTTGTCCTTGAACCCGATCCAGGCATAAAGCCCTTTCATATACCGGTGCTGTTCGCGCAACCGCCGCAGCGCCTCGACAGCCCGAAGGCTCAGCAACCGAAAGTCCCCGGTATCAATCGGGATGCGAATTCGGGATACCTTTTGCAGCAAGCGGTAAAATAGTCGCGCGGTGAAGCGCTTCACCATGGTTTCGCCTTGACGGCTTCGACGCCTGGCATAAACGTTGTCGTACCCCGCCAAAAACTGCGCGTAAAGTTCAGGAATCAGCTCGGGAGGATCCTGAAGGTCGGTGTCAATGAGCACAACGGCCTTGGCCCGCGTGTAGTCGAGGCCCACTGAGGTGGCGATCTCTTTGCCGTAGTTCCTACTCAATTCGATGAACGAAACCCGCTGGTCAGACGCATGCAAGGCTTCGAGGATGGCCGCGCAGCCATCGCGCGATCCATCATTGACGTAGACAACCTCCCATTGGATATTCATAGTAGACAAGACGTCGGTCAGACGTCGGTGGAACGCGCCAAGAACCGCTTCTTCGTTGTAAACCGGGCCGACCACACACAGGTCAAGGTGTTGTTTCATCGCTAAAAATGGGCCTCCGACCCAGTAGACAAGGAACAGGATTCATGCAAAAGCTTTGGAACCAGCGCTCGGCGTTCCTGATCGTCGCCGTCGTGAGTATAACAGTACATTTCGCGTTTTTTGGCCATCCGGGCTCGCTGGTGTTTGATGAAGTGCACTTTAGCCGTTTTATCGCAGCCTATTCGACTGGAGAATACTACTTCGATATCCATCCGCCCTTTGGCAAACTGCTGATTGCCGGTTTCAGCAGCCTGTTCGGCGTCGGGGCGATCGACATGGCTTTTCAAATCAACACGCCTTTTCAGGAGGGAGAGCATCTGGTGATGCGGTTTTTACCGTCACTGTCCGGTGCGATTATTCCTCTGTTGGTGTTCCTGATTCTTTCTCGCCTGGGCACTCCCCTGATCGCAGCATTTTTTGGCGGTCTTTTGGCCAGTCTCGACAACGCCCTGCTGGTGCAGACCCGGTCGATTTTTCTCGATGGCTTTTTGATCTCGTTTTTGCTGGGGTCGTTTCTGGCGTATCTGAATTTCAGAAAAGATCGGTCATGGCCCTGGCTGGTTCTCTGTGGGCTGTTGGCCGGCGCCGCCATCGGTATCAAGTGGACAGGCGGGACAGCACTGGCCCTTCCTTTGATCTGGGAGGCCATCGACGCCTGGAAAGCCCGCCATAAGGGTGTCTTGTGGCGCTGGCTGGGAACATCGGCGCTGGTGACAAGCTTGGCGTTGGTTGTCTATTTGTCGGCCTTCGTCGTCCACTTCTCTGTTCTTGACAAATCCGGGCCCGGTGATGCCTTTCACTCGCAGGCCTTTCAGAAGACGCTGGCTGGAAACCCTCTGGTGTCGGCCCCCGATGTGGTTGCGGCGGATCTGGTCGACAAAATCGTCGAGCTTAACCTGCGAATGTACACCGCCAACCGAGACCTGACCGCCAGCCATAGCTATTCCAGTGCGTGGTTCACCTGGCCCGCCATGGTCCGCCCCATTTTTTATTGGGGCAACGGCGACGAGCGCATCTACCTGTCCGGAAACCCGGTTATCTGGTGGGGAACCTCGGCGGCCATCGGCCTTCTGATGGTCTGGTTTTTTACCCAAAAACGCCGCCACGAAACCACGACTACCGTCCTGCTAAGCGCCTGGGCCCTCAACTTTCTGCCCTTCATTTTTATCGGTCGCGTTATGTTTTTATATCACTACTTACCCGCGCTGATGTACGGTTTGATTCTTACGGTCTACCTGTTGTCGCAGACCGAACGAAAGGTGCTGTGGTTATCACTGGCCACCGGCCTCGCGCTGGTCTCGTTCCTCTGGTTCGCACCGCTCAGCTACGGCCTTTACCTCGACGCCGAGGGCCTGCAGGCCCGCCAGTGGTTTGACTCATGGAAATAACAATTGTAGATCTACGCCGTTGCACCAGCTTGGGAGCGCATGATGAGTACGCCGTCATCTGAATCGGAAACAGGCATGGCATCCGCACAACGCAACACCGCGGTTATGTTTTTGCTCGCAGTGCTAGCCTCGCTGTCGCTGGGCTACGTGGTGGTTTTACATCTTGATGAACACATAGGCGACGAAGCCGTACATGCCTTTCAGATCAACTGGTTCCTCGAGGGACGCTTCGAGCAGTTTGAGCATGTCACCGTCGTGCCCATTTACCATGCCGCCGTGGCCGGTTTGACCAGTCTTTTGGGTCTTGAAGGCTTAGATGGTATGCGTTTCGCAAATCTGCTCCTCGGAGCAATTGCGTTACTGGCATTCTTGCGGTTGACGCGGTTATTCGCCCAAGGCCAGACACAGGCGCGTAGCCTTCTGTTCATGTTTATGCCTTTCTATTTTCCGCTGTATTTCCTGATCTATACCGACATGTTCGCGTTAGCTGCTGTCCTGTTGATGGTGGAGCGAACTCTTGCCCGTAGTTACAAGCTTGCCGGTCTTGTGGCCCTGGCAGCCGTCTTTATCCGCCAGCCCAATGCCGTATGGTTGGCATACTGCGCATTTCTGATTCTGATGGACGGCGGCAAACTGGTGGCAAGTCGCGAATTCTGTCGTGACTATGTCAGACGCGCATGGCCACTTTTGTTGGCCGCTCTGGCTTTTGCAGTGTTTACCGTGGTCAATGGCGGCATCGCCGCGGGTGATACGGCGCAGCATCCGGTGAGTTTTAACCCCACCAATGTGTACTTCATGCTGCTGGCAGCATTTGTGCTGCTATTTCCTTTCTGCCTGAGCCGGACCGCTGCCGTGTTTGCGCTGCTCAAAGCCTGGCCCTGGCTCCTTGTATTGCTGGTTGGCATGTACTTTGTGTTTCTCAACACCTGGGAGCATCCCCATATCTACAACTCGCGTGAGTTGGGCTTCTATCGCCACAATATGATCCTGCATGCAATCAGCGACAATCCCTGGTTGAAGTTTACAAGCTACCTTTGTATGGCGTGGATGGTAGTTGTGATGGTTACGCTGGCGCTGGAGCGTCGCGATTGCCCGGCGACAGTGTGGTTGCTGCCTTTCGCCGCTCTTTCAGTGATTGCGCTACCGCTGATTGAGCAACGTTATTACCTGCCATTCTTAGGACTGTTGTTTGCCGTGCTGCCGCCGCTGTCGGGCCGGGTGCTTGCAACGACTGGCATTTATTTTGTGCTGGCATCTGGCTATATCCTCTATCACATCTCGCAGATGCATTTTTTCCTCTGAGCGCAGCTACTCCAGCGCAACCCGATTGTGTGTGAATTGACATTGCTGCACGTTACGACACTAAAATGCCGTAAACATAGATGCGCGGATTTGTTGACTGATGATCACACGCTGGAAAAACAAGCTATTGGACAAATTGTGGCGGGAACACCGACGCCTGCCGCTCAGTGCCGCGCACAAAGTGTATAAATTGCTTTCACAACGTGGTCGCATACCTGACGACACATTCACACAGCTGTTTTATGGTTTGCAGTACGAAGGAAGGTTAAACAACAATGTTGATGCTGCCATCTATTTTTTAGGTGCCTTTGAAAAACCTCTGCTGCACTTTATGGAAGACACCCTGCGTGCGCTGGCACCTGCGCAGGGTGTTTTTGTAGACGTTGGCGCAAACGTCGGACAGCACACGCTGTTTATGTCACGCATCGCCGCGCAGGTAATCGCCTTTGAGCCATATGAACCGGTGCGATTGCGACTGCTGCATCAGATGAAACTGAATGGCATCAGCAATATCGAAGTTCATGCAACGGGCTTGAGTGATAGTAGCCGCACCATGCCATTTTATGCACCGGTTGGCAGCAACGCAGGTATTGGATCGTTTGATCCTAAAAGCACAAAAAAGGGCAATATTGCAATCGGCGAGTTAGCGATTGTCAGCGGCGATGATCACTTTGAGCAACACAAACCCGAGCGACTTGATGTGTTAAAAATTGATGTTGAGGGGTTTGAAAGATCTGTACTGCAGGGGCTTAAACACACCTTGCAAACCTATCGGCCGCTTGTTGTCTGTGAAATGACCTATGGAAATGCCGACTCCTTTACAACATCAGAAGACATAATCAACTGTCTGCCTGAGAATTACACGCTGTTGTGTTTCGACCGCCGACGGGCTGATGGCCGCAAACGACAGCGAGACAATGCCAGGGCAAGATACAGTGGTTTGTACCGCCTGACGCCCTATCCTGGCCCCCTTGTCAGCGGACAGGACGATGTGATCTTATGCCCGCAGGAGTTGCTCGCAAAGCTCCCTTTTACCAATAATAAAAATTGACAGGCCCGTTGTTATGTCAGAACTCGTCAGGTCAGCAGGTTCTCTGCTGGAAGTACTACGTTTTACGTACGTGAAACAATCGCTGCTGTTGCTGGTGCTGCTGTTTAAGTTTCATGATGTGTCCGCACAGCCATCTGGCGAGGCAATGGCAGGTGAGACCATGGCCGGCGAAACAAGGGCAAGCAGCATCAAATTTCTGCCAGACACCTCCATCCGCCTCGACGGCGTACTTGATGACGCCGTGTGGAACTCACTGACCCCGGTCGGTGAACTGCGGGTGACAGAGCCTGACACGCTTGAGCCATCTTCTTATCCCACTGAAACCCGGATGTTTTACACCGCCGGTGGTCTGTACATAGGGATTCATGCCGTGCAGCCAGCGGGTACACAACTGGCCAGACTGAGCTCGCGTGACGCCGATATCAACCGCGATGGCGTTACCGTTTTTCTGGATACCTCTGGCGATGCACGTTACGGCTATTTTTTTGGCGTGAACCTGGGTGGCACGCTGACCGATGGCACTATTTTGCCAGAGCGCCAATTGAGCAACCTGTGGGATGGCCCTTGGACAGGGGAAATACGCGAGACGGCTGACGGGTATCAGGTGGAGATGTATCTGCCCTGGTCAATGATGACCATGCCGGCGCTGACAACAGAGAACAGAAAACTGGGCATTGGCATCAGTCGCCGTGCGGCATGGCTGGACGAGAGCTGGAGCTGGCCAGCGCTGCCTGAAAGTCAGGCCAGATTTTTATCCGGCCTGCATGCGCTGACGCTCGAGGAGTTAACCGACGTGAGCACGGAGGGGCTGATTTTTTATCCGGCAGTCTCCGGTACCGCTGATCAGATGCGATCAGCACAAGACATCAGAGCCGGTGCTGATCTTTACTGGCGCCCCGGCTCCAATATGCAGATCAGTGCCAGTCTATTGCCAGACTTCGGCGTCGTAGAATCCGATGATGTGGTCGTGAACCTGACAGCGTTTGAAGTGTTCTTCCCTGAAAAGCGGCCGTTTTTTCTGGAAGGTAACGAGATTTTTATTACTTCTCCGCGTTCCGCGGTCCGTAGCGCCGCCACCAGCACCGGGGCGCGTCAGGTATCCAACAACTTTGCGCTCGAACCCACCACACTGCTTAACACGCGGCGTATCGGCGGCGCACCGGAGAGACTGCAGCTTGCGCCCGGGCTGACAGTGACAGACCAAGAACTGAGCAAACCCAGTGAGTTGTATGGTGCCACCAAAATTACCGGACAACAGGGCAGTCTGCGCTACGGGCTGATGTTGGCCAGCGAGGAAGACACCTCCGTTTACGCACGCAATAATCTGGGTAACGAAGTTGCCCTCGAACAACAGGGGCGCGACTTTGGCGTCATGCG
>JBFZEG010000160.1:0-3476 GCA_041306975.1 Gammaproteobacteria bacterium
AGATTCAGCTCTTTTTCAGAAAACATGCATGACGCCCTTGAAAACTGCTGAGAACAACACCCGGATCTCTGTTAACCGCTGACCTGACGATCGTGCGGGTCTTGCTCCTGACGGATTTGATAACGCTGCCAGAGGATCACGGCCACCAGCAGTGCTGTGCCCGCCAGATGATAGACCAGACCCAGTGGGTACCACATCAACAGGTACGCTGAAAACAGTAACATGGACGCTGTCAACAGATTCAGAGGTCTCTCCAGCCGCCACTGCAATACACCACACAATGCATACAGCCCCATACACGCCCACACAAACACATAAATGCGTTCTGACCAGGTTCCGGTGATAATCGGAGAGTAAGCAAACAGCAGGGGTACCAGATAAAGTCCCTTGGCGAGTTTCCACGAGGTCATGCCGGTAGCCATCGGCCGGGTGCCGGCAATACCGGCGGCCGCAAACGCCGCCAGACATACGGGCGGCGTTACGTTGCTGTCCTGTGATAACCAGAAAATGATCAGGTGAGCACTGAGCAGCATGCCGGCCAGCAGTTCAGGGCTGAGCAATTCTTCACGCAGCAGTTGTCGCATTTCCAGGGGCATTTCCCGCAATGCGACTGCAGCATCGCCACCAAACAGATTCAGGGTAGCCACCACGCTGGCCGGCAGATCCGGTGCGCTCAGCGCCATCAGCATCTGTTCCTGTGCAATCAGGTCAAACAGAATGGGCGCAGACAAGGTCGCCAGCACAATATAAGCCGCCGTGACTGGCAGTCCCATTCCCAACACCAGCGACGCCAGTGCAATCAGCACTAGCGTAATAAATAGGCTGCCCTGTGCCCATTCTACGATCATCAGCGAAAATGCGTTGCCGACGCCGGTGGTGGTCACAACATTGATAATCAGTCCCACTG
Organism: Gammaproteobacteria bacterium; assembly: GCA_041306975.1. Classification (GTDB taxonomy): domain Bacteria; phylum Pseudomonadota; class Gammaproteobacteria; order Pseudomonadales; family Pseudohongiellaceae; genus Pseudohongiella. The sequence goes on from JBFZEG010000160.1 coordinate 908, forward strand.
CCACTAACAGTAGCGCCGTGGATACGCCCGAGCGCACACCATCCACGGTAGCCTCAAAAATGCCTTCCCATTTCATGGGATTGGTCGATAACCACGACGACACAATCACCGCCAGTATCGCCACCGCGGCGGCGCGGATCGGGGTATAACCTACGACCAGCAGGCCCACCAGGACCATCAGCGGAATAATAAAGTGCCAGCCACCTTTGACCACATTCCAGATGCTTTCATGGTCACCTTTTTTATCCACTTTGATGCCAAGCCGATTGGCTTCAATGCGGACAAAATAGATAACGGTCAGGTAATACAGCAGCGCAGGTAATGCCGACACAGCAATAATAGTCAGGTAAGAAATCTGCGTATAACTGGCCATCACAAAAGCACCGGCACCCATGATAGGCGGCATCATAGCGCCACCGGTGGATGACGCGGCCACTACCCCTGCGGAAAACTGTGGACTGAACCCGGATTTGTTCATCATCGGAATGGTGATCACGCCCGTGGATACGGTGTTGGCAACGGCTGAGCCGGAAACTGAGCCCATCAGCCCGGAGCCAATTACCGCAACAATGCCTGCGCCGCCGGTAAACCGGCCGGCCAGACAGCGCGCAAAATTCACAATAAATTCGCCCGCCCCGGACTTCAGCAGGAAGGAGCCAAACAAGATGTACATAAACACAAAGGTGGCTGAAATGTTGGCGGTGCTGCCAAACATGCCATCCTCGCCAAAATAACTGCGGTACAGCACGGTCTCCAGACTCAGGCCCGGGAACGCAAATACACCCGAAATGTAATCTCCCAAAAACAGAATGTAACTGAGCGATATCATAATCAGGATGGGCATGAACCATCCGGTGGTGCGCCGTGTCATCTCGATGGCCAGCACCACCGCAATGGCGGTGACCACATAGTCCGACATCACAAACTCGGCTTCGCGGGCATAAAGTGCGTCTTCAAACAAAATCAGATAGGCAGTCACCAGTACGGCCAGCATCGCCAGCACAATGTTGCTAGCCTTTAATAACAGCGAGGGTGCCGGTTGATTAAGGCCAGTCTCATTGCCGGACAGCGCACACAACACCGCAAACCCACCAAAGTGAATGGCAGAAAACCACAGTTCCGGAATGGTGGCGAACACGTTGGCATACACGTGGAACAGGGCAAACAGAAAGGCGGCCCATTTAAGCAGGGGAGTTTTCATACACGGGCTCTACTCTTGTTTTTGTTGGTTGCCCAGCCAGTTGCGGGCAATCCTGACCATCAGGTGATTCGGTTTCAGGGCCGGGCGTCGGCGCTGACGGCTGTTGTGCTAGCGGCTGCCGGGCGATCGTCACCGGGCAGAATCAGCCGCTCAGGAATATCAAGACCCTTTTCCCGGTAATAACGGATAGCGCCAGGGTGTAATGGCGCACCGAGTCCGCTTACGGCCAGTTCCAGTTTCATGTCATTGGTTGCCGCGTGAATCTCCTGCAGGGCAGACAGATTCTCCCAGATGGTGCGGGTAATTTCGTAGACCACATCTTCGGGGATGTCAGAGCGCACGGCTAATACATTCGGGCTGGCAATGGTGCGCACCAGGGTGTTCTGATTGGGATAAGTGCCGGGTGGAAACTCGTACCAGTCCCACAGCGGATAGCGCGCATTAATGGCGTCAAGATCTTCCTGGGTGAACTGCAGCAGGGTCAGCCGTTCACCCATTTGCGCCATAGCCTGAGTGATGGCGCTGACGGGTGCACCCGCCGGCACATTCATGCCAACCACATTGCCATCTTGCATGGCGTTGGCTGCGTTACCGTAGCCCATCCATGCCAGCGACAGGCGGTTTTCGTAATCAATGCCCAAGGATCCCAGAATGTAGCGGCCGGTCTGCTCGGCACCCGAGTTGCGCGCTCCCAACACATATCGCTGACCTTCCAGCGTATTCATGTCCTGCATATAACCGGTGGCTGCCAGGTCACTGGTCAACACAAAATGCTCCACGTTCTGCCACACGGCGGCCATCGACCGCAGACCTTCCTGCGGGCGGCTGATCGGGCCTTCTCCATTCCAGCCCCAAGCGGCAAAGGGCCCCTGCAGCAGCGCAAACTGAGCCTGATTGTCGCGCAGCAGTTTGATGTTTTCCAGGGAGCCTGCGGAACTGATAGCCGCCAGCGTAATACCATGGGAGGGGCCGAGCTGGGATTTGGTAATGGTGGCGATTGCAACGCCGATGGGGTAATAGGCGCCACCGGTCGTTGCTGTTGTCAGCACATATCGACGCGTATTAGCCAGTTCCTCAGAGCAGGCCGTCACTAACAAAGCAGTTATCAGCAGAAGTGTAATTTTGGTTTTCATGGGCGCTGATCTAAGCATATTTGGCCGCAAAGCTCAATTCGCTTGCGGCCAAACGCCGATCTTCACCGCACCGGGTGGGGAGCAGTGCACGCATATGATTGCCTTTACTAGCCAAAAAACCAGTAGCTGGCGAGGATTGCGGTGGTAATTCCGGCAAAATCTGCAAACAGTCCGCAGCCGATGGCGTGACGGGTTTTACGAATGCCGACGCTGCCAAAATAAACCGCCAGCACAT
>JBFZEG010000179.1:0-46143 GCA_041306975.1 Gammaproteobacteria bacterium
AGGGTAGATCGGAAAGAAGTGGTAGCTACGAGTGGATTTGAACCACTGACCCCAGCATTATGAGTGCTGTGCTCTAACCAACTGAGCTACGTAGCCATCGCAAGGCGCGCATTCTGTCTAAGTGAGCGTAACTTGTCAAGATTGTATAGCCGGCTGGACTAAATCATGGTTGCGGATTTATCCCCACCGCCTGGGTTCTGTTAAAGACTTGCAACCGTTCATTTCTGATTTCTGCAATAAACAACTGGCCATCAAGACCCATGGCGACATCGTGAGGCAGATCCATCTGGCCCGGTTCACTGCCAAAGGCTGAATAACGATTGACCACGCGACCCTGCAGATCCAACTGAATAAGTTGACTGCGTTCAACACCGCCGGGAATTTCGTGTGAATCACCCGCGTCAACTACCCATAGATAGTCATCTGCCCAGGTCAAACCATAAGGTCTGCCGAGCTCAGGGATCCACCAGCTAAGTCGCCATTGCCCGTTGGCATCAACACTTTGGATGCGGGCATTGCGCCGATCTGCCACATACAGATTGCCATCCCCATCTTTGGTCAGTCCATGCGGAAGGTGGAATTGAGCGTCCATGCTGCCAATACTGCCCAGTGTCCATAGCACCGATCCGTCAGCGCGCTGGCGAATCAATCGACTGTTTCGATAACCGTCAGACACTACAAACGAGCCATCCTCATAGACTTCAACATCCGTGGGTCGCGCATACCAGACGCCAGGTGCAAGACACGGCAGGCGAGTCAGTACATTGCGAATGCGCAGGCAGACTTCCAGATAAAACGGATAGTCGCGGCCATAACTGTTCAGTAGATTGCCTTGCAGATCAAGCCGCATAACCTTGTTGAGCATGACATCAGTAATCCATACCGTGTCCTGATGAATGGTAATGCCGTGAGGAGACATAAACAGACCGGCGCCCCAGCTGCCTGTCTGCTGCCTGGACTGGGCGTCATAAATGACTACCACGTCCTTTTCGATGATTCCGGTGTTGTTAAACGGCATCCCGGCCCGGTGCAGAAAATACACATTGCCACGACTGTCGATGTCCACACCTGAACCTTCGCCGACGTCTGCGGTTGCCTGCGAAACAATTGCCGTGTCGCGAATCCACTGGTGGTTTGCTGGTGGCAGGTCGGTGGTTTCTATTACATCCACCGGTTGCCAGCTGTACGCCAGCACGCCGATCACGATAGAAACCGCAACAATCACAGAGACGCGCATGTTTTGTGTGCTCACAGAAGGGAGCTGTGGATGTCAGACAAGCAACTACCGCAGGCAATTGGCAGTTTTTACATCATGATTTACACATTAAACCGGAAGTGCATCACATCACCATCCTTGACGATGTATTCCTTGCCTTCCAGTCGCCATTTTCCTGCTTCCTTGGTACCGGCTTCACCTTTGTACTGGATGTAATCGTCATAGGCGATGACTTCAGCGCGGATAAAACCTTTCTCAAAATCAGTGTGGATCGCGGCCGCCGACTGCGGGGCTGTAGCGCCCACCTTGACTGTCCACGCGCGCACTTCCTTCACGCCGGCGGTAAAATAGGTCTGCAGGTTAAGCAGCGAGTAACCGGCACGGATCACGCGGTTCAAGCCGGGTTCGGTCATGCCCATGCTTTCTAGGAACATCTGCATTTCTTCCGGATCGTCCAGTTCGGCGATTTCGGCTTCAATCTTGTTGCATACCGGCACGACAATGGCGCCTTCTGCATCGGCGATGGCTTGCACCACGTCCAGCAGCGAGTTGTTCTCGAAGCCGTCTTCAGCCACGTTGGCGATGTACATCACCGGTTTGGTGGTCAGTAGATGGAAGGTCTTTGCCAGGCGCTTGTCATCGTCACTCAGATCTTTCAGCAGGGTGCGTGCCGCTTTGCCTTCGTTGAGGTGCGGGATAAGTTTTTCCAGCAACTCTTTCTGCGCCACGGATTCCTTGTCGCCGCCCTTGGCGGTGCGGGCCACACGCTGCAATTGTTTCTCGCAGCTATCAAGGTCGGCCAAGATCAGTTCGAGGTCGATGATCTCGATGTCTCGCGCGGGATCGATGCTGTTGGCAACGTGGATGACGTTGCCATCTTCAAAGCATCGCACCACGTGGGCGATAGCGTCGGTCTCGCGTATATTTGCCAGAAATTTGTTGCCCAGCCCTTCACCTTTTGAGGCGCCCGCCACGAGGCCAGCGATGTCGACGAATTCCATGGTGGTGGGGACAACGCGCTCGGGTTTGACGATATCTGCCAGCGCGTTCAGGCGCGGATCAGGCATGGGCACAATACCTGAGTTTGGCTCGATAGTGCAGAACGGAAAGTTTTCGGCAGCGATACCGGCTTTGGTCAATGCATTGAACAGCGTGGACTTACCGACGTTGGGAAGGCCAACAATACCGCATTTAAAACCCATGACTGAAATTCCTGTTTAAGACTGTTTTTTGTCAGCGGCTGGTTTATCGGGCGCGGTGTTGCTATGTAGTTGCAACATCGCCTGACTCCATTGCCCGTTAACCATCAGCGGCAGCACTTTCATTGCCTGCCCGATATCGTGTTCTATCGAAATGCTGTCGTCCTTGCCAGGGTCACTCAGCACATAGTTTGCAACTTTATTCTTGTCTCCGGGGTGTCCGACACCAATCCGCAAACGGTAAAAATTATTGGCACCACCCAAGGCGCTGATAATGTCACGCATACCATTGTGGCCACCATGTCCGCCACCTGATTTTAACTTTGTTGTCCCCACGGGAAAGTCAATTTCATCGTAGGCAACCAGCATATGTTCTGGCTCGATGTCGAAATAGTGACAGAGCGCAGCCACGGATTGTCCGCTACGGTTCATAAATGTGGTGGGAAACAGCAGGCGAATGTCCTGCCCTTCAATCGAGACGCGACCGCAGTCGCCGTGAAATCGGGGCTCTGCACGCAATTCGCCACCATACTGGCGACAGATTGCGTCCAAAAACCACACACCAACGTTATGTCGGTTGTAACGGTATTGTGGGCCCGGATTTCCCAGGCCCACAATCAGCTTGAGCTTATGATTGCTCATGCCGGTTCAGTATCAGGCTTCTGCGCCTTCAGCTGCGCCACCACGGGGTGCCTGTACCGCAACCACAGAGTGGTCAGAGTCATGGCCGTGAGCCAGGTCAACGCTTGAAACGCCTTTCGGGAATTTGATCTGAGAGATGTGCACGGATTCGCCCACACCAATGTCAGTCATATCAATTTCCAGATACTCAGGCAGGTCTTGTGGCAGGCATACAATTTCCAGTTCAGACATGGTCTTCAGGATGCTGCCGCCGCCGATCTTGACGCCTTTGCACTTGTCTTCATTGATCAGGTGAACAGGCACTTTCACGGTGATGGTGTGTGTGCTGTCAACGCGCTGAAAGTCAGCGTGCATAATGCGCGGCTTGGCGGGGTGACGCTGCAGCGCCTTGATCACAACCTGCTGACTCTTGCCATCAACCACCAGGGTAATGATGTGCGAGAAGAAGGCTTCGTTCATTGTGGCTTTGAGGATGTCTTTGTGTGGAATCGAAATGGATTCCGGTGCAGGTGCACCGCCATAAATGATGGCAGGCACAAGATCAGCCAGACGACGCAGGCGGCGGCTCGCACCTTTCCCCAGGTCGTTTCTGGCACTGGCATTCAGTTCAAAAGCATTGGACATAATGTCTCTCCGGTTTTAAAACGTTTACCCGACTTGCGACCGGTCTGATAAACGTGTGGTAAAAAAGATAAACAGCGTTCTGTTTATCTCAGTTAAAAATCAGTCATCCGTTCCTTCAAACATGGCGCTGATAGATTCTTCATTGCTGACGCGGCGAATGGATTCAGCCAGCAGTCTGGCCATGCTTAACTGGCGTACTTTTGCGCAGTTTCTGATGGCCTCGCTCAATGGAATGGTGTCGGTCACCACCAATGAGTCCAACATGGAGTTGGCGATGTTCTCTGCTGCTTTACCCGAGAGTACCGGGTGCGTGCAGTAGGCAACCACTTGTGTGGCGCCGTGTTCTTTCAACGCTGCGGCGGCTTTACACAGGGTGCCGGCGGTATCGACCATGTCATCTACGATAAGGCAGGTGCGGTCTTTCACTTCACCGATGATATGCATTACCTGCGCTTCGTTGGCCTGAGGGCGTCGCTTATCGATGATTGCCAGATCAACATTCAGTTGTTTGGCGATTGCGCGGGCGCGAACCACACCACCGATGTCAGGAGACACGACGGTCAGGTTTTTATAATTTTGTCTTACGATATCTTCGGTCAGTACTGGTGAGCCATAAACGTTATCGACCGGTATGCTGAAAAATCCCTGGATCTGCTCGGCGTGCAAATCAACGGTCAGTACGCGGTTCACGCCCACGGCAGAAATCATGTCTGCGACCACTTTGGCACTGATCGCCACCCGTGAGGAGCGCACACGGCGGTCCTGACGGGCATATCCGAAGTAGGGGATCACGGCAGTGATACGGTTGGCGGAAGCGCGGTGCATGGCATCGGCGGTCAACAGCAATTCCATCAGACTGTCATTGGTCGGCGCGCACGTGGACTGAATGATAAAAACATCTTTGCCGCGGACGTTTTCTTTGATTTCGACCGCAATTTCGCCATCACTGAATTTGCCGATATACGCATCACCCAGCGGTATGCCGATATATCGCGCAATTTTCTCTGCCAGCAGCGGGTTAGCATTGCCGGTGAAAACCATCAGATTATTAGCCATGGGAGAAGTACCTTCAGACTTGCTCGCAGGTATAAAACCACGCCTGCCTGCTGTCAATTTATGCTGTGGTCGTTTGATGGTGTTACCCGCCCGGGTCATTCGTTTAGGTCACTGGCATGGATCGGAAACATGATGCTTTGTGTAAACGGCTGACCCCGGGAATCCGAGAATTTGGCTGGGGTGGCTGGACTCGAACCAACGCATGTCAGAATCAAAATCTGATGCCTTACCAACTTGGCGACACCCCAAAAAACGTCGCTATTCTAAGCTATTGTGTCTTGGCTTGGATACCTGCGATTTTGACAAAAGCAGTTCTCATTACCTTTAGCCACCGACATTGCTGTTTACGAATCATTAAATCGACCAATACCGATCAACGCTGATTCGTTAATTCCTTTCGCGACAAACCCGCTGATGCTACGCAGTGGACCCTGTTGATCGGTTGGCAATTGCCGCAACACGTCTCTGGCGGATGCTTCATCGTCAAATGCTGCAAATATGCTTGATCCCGTTCCTGTCATCCTTGCTTTGGCAAACTGACTGAGCCATTCCAGCGCAGCATTTACCTCGGGATACAGTGTCCGGACCAGCAATTCACAGTCGTTTTGGGACTGCCCTGCCAGAAAGGCGGCCATTTTGATTGCCCTTGTGTCGCGTGTCAACTGCTGATGTGAAAAAATCGTGGCCGTGGAAACGTGGCATGCCGGGCTTAAAACCAGGTAATAAAGAGCAGGAAGACTGACCGGTTGCAATAGCTCTCCGACGCCTTCCGCCCATGCCGATTTGCCATGCACAAAAACCGGCACATCAGCGCCGAGGCGTAATCCGAGTGCCGCCAGAGCGTCGCGTTCAAGCTGGCACTGCCACAGGGTATTCAATGCGATCAGCGTGGTTGCCGCGTCGGAGCTGCCGCCGCCGAGCCCTGCGCCGGTGGGTATGCGTTTGATCAGTTCGATGTCAGCGCCCTGGGTTGCGCCGGCATGTTCGCGTAATAAATAAGCAGCCCGCAGCACCAGATTGTCTTCGGTCGCCAGTTCGGTGGAATCGCAGCTCAGTCTGATCTGGCTGTCGTCTCTGAGTGAAAAGCTGAGTTCATCGCCATAGTCCAGCAACTGGAAAACCGTCTGCAGCAGATGATAGCCGTCGGCGCGTCGTCCGGTGATGTGCAGAAACAGGTTCAGTTTTGCCGGAGCCGGCAGCGTCAGGTGGCTCGGTGACATGTTTTACTCGGTGAGTGGCTGAGTTGAGGGCAAGGTCCAGTTCAGGCGAATAAGATCAAGGCGCAGAGGCGGTTTCTGAACACGGATTCGGGTTGGCAAGGTCTGCTGACCAAAATTGGTATACCCCAGATAATCTACCCGCCAGCCTGCCTGAACAAAACTCAATAACTGCTGATTATCAGCAAAACTGAGTTCCTGGCTTGGGCCCGGGGCGGGAATACCTTTAATCCAGAAGTTCAGCTCAGTCACCGGCAGTTCATAGCCGATGCGATCGTAAAGCAGTTGCTCCGGTGTGTCGGTGATGATGGGTTCTTCGCCTTCCTGCTCAATACGGACTTCGCCGGGCTTGCCATTGACTTCAGTCGCGCCAATGTTGAAGGTTCCCCAAAGATTAATGCGATAGAGCTCGTTGTTTTGGCGCCAGCGTATGCGCGAAGAGTGGGCTTCTTCGGCATCCCGCACATTGATGCTGCCGGTAAATTCCCATTCAGATAACGATTCCAGCACTGCTCTGCGTGCATCCCACTCGGAAATCACCGGTGCGTCCATGCGCACGGCGCCAGCACAGGACAACAGAATGCCGCTCAGACCTGCAATAATACTTGCCCGTACAAGCGAAGTGGTCAGTCCGGTCACGAGCTTTGTCTCTGTTCGGCGGGTTGCGCCTCTTTAGTTGCCGGAATCAGGCGTTGCATTGCCTCAGTGATAAATTCACTGTCCGGGAATGATTGCAGAGAGGTTTCCCAGATGCTTATTGCCTCGTCCAGTTGGCCGTTCACCCACAGCACCTCACCTAGGTGCGCGGCTACTTCATGATCGGGAAACAGTTCAAACGCCCGGCGCAGATTGCTGATGGACTCTTCCAGCAAGCCCAGTTTGTATTGCACCCACCCCAGGCTGTCGATGATCGCCGGATCATCGGGAGTGATTGCCAATGCCCGTTCAATCAGTTCCAACGCTTCTGCAAAACGATCGGTACGCAAGGTCATGGCATACCCCAAGTGGTTCAGGGCCCTGCCATTTTGCGGTTCAAGATCAATGATTCGGCGTAGATCCTGTTCAATCATCGCCATATCGTCAAAGCGCTCGGCGATGAGGGCGCGCGCAAACAACAGATCAATATCGTCGGGGAAGCGCGTCAGTGCCTGATTAAGCACAGTGAGGGCGCGAGTGTTGTGATCAGCGTTAGCCAGAGCCTCTGCCTCCAGAGCAGGGATCAGCGGCGCCAGGCGAGGATCGCTGTCAGCAAGCCTGCGCGTCAGATTTTCAGCATCGTCAAAGCGCTCAAGCTGTATCAACAATCTCATGATCTGGCGCTGTGCAGTCAGAAAGGCATTGGATTGGATGCTTATTTGCTGGTATCGATCGAGAGCTTCCTCGGTCTGATCTCGATCTTCGAGGATGATAGCCAGATAATAATTGGCTTCGTTAAGTCGATGCCCGGCGCCGATCAGCTCCCTTAATTGGGGTTCAGCCTTGGTGTAATCCTCCAGCTCAAGATTGATCAGCACCAGGGAATACAGTGTTTCAAAGTCCATGGGTTCGCGCTGCATGATGTACTCAAATTCCAGCGCAGCCTCAGCCAGTTTGTTGTTCTGCACCAGCAACTGGGCAAGGCTGTAACGCAACAGCCGGTGATCGGGGAATTGCGCAACTGCGCTTGTCAGAACACCCTCTGCCTGCTCAGCGCGGCCCATGTTCTGCAGTAGCTGCGCTTCAATCAGCAAGGTGCGTGGATTGTCACCAAATTTGTCGCGCCCGACCTGCAACCATTGCGCGGCCTGTTCGCCCTGGCTGCTCTGGTCGTACATCTGGGAAATTGCCAGATACAGCGTCTGTTCCTGCGGATACCGGGACACAATATCCTCAAGCTGACTGATGATGACGTCGCGCTGGCGATTTTCCAGTGTGTAGGTGCGGGCAGACATCGCCGTAAAGTCCACTTGCCCACCCAGTTCCAACACGGAATCCAGGTGAGAAAGCGCCTGCACAAACCGGCCATCCTCCATTAGCTGGTATCCCAGCATCAAATGTGGTTCCTGTGCCGTGGCGTCTTTGCTGATCCATAACTGAGCCAGCACATTTAAAGCCTCAGTGTTACCACTGGCTGATACAAACTCGGAGGCCCTGCGAATGATATTGATGTCGCCGGTTTCAATCGCCAGATCGTAGTAACCCTGCGTAGCCTGCGGCAGATACCCGCGCATGCCACCAAATTCGCTCAGCAAAGCCGTTTCAAGTTGCGCCTGAGTAAAATTGCCATATTCGATGGGCTCTTCTTCTGCCACCGCGACGACCTCAGGTATCTGGGCGTCGATGCCCGCTGGTGCGCCGGATGGCTCAGTGACTACATCCATAGTTGGAGCAGAAACAGAAGAACAGGCAGCTATCACAGGTGACAGCAGAATGAGCAAGCGTAGGGGCAGAGTTTTCATAGTATCCAGTTCAGGGTGCCTTGGGCACGCCCGGATTGTAACAACAGTCCTATAGCAAGACTACATCAGAGACCGCCGGCCGTGCATAATAACTGCAAGCAAAGTGTCGTTGAAATATAAGTGCAGGCAAGCGCACGCAGTTTTTAGTAAGATAGCGCACTTTTTACACAAGGCTTCTAAAGAAGCCGACTCTTCTGGTCACGTTTCAAGGCTGGTTCATGGCGCTGGTTCTGCTCGGCATCAATCACAATACGGCAAATGTTGCCTTGCGCGAGCAGGTGGCGTTTCCCCCGGAAACCATGGCAGATGCCATGCACAAGGTGGTGACCCTGGAGCATGTGCGTGAAGCGGTGATCGTTTCCACGTGTAATCGTACCGAGTTGTATATCGACCTGGATTTTAGTACCGGTCTGACGGACGACGAAGATACCAACACCATGATTGACCCGGAGCTGCTGGGTGCCGCACAGCAAAGATTATTAGGATGGCTCAGCCAATACCACGGTATCAGCGAGTCAGAGTTGCAGGGTTGCAGTTATTTTCATTGGCACGAAGATGTAATCCGGCATTTGATGCGTGTTGCTTGCGGACTCGATTCGATGGTCCTGGGGGAGCCGCAGATTCTTGGTCAGATCAAATCTGCTTACGCAGTTGCCAAGGAACTGGGTGTTGCCAAAGCGCAATTGGGTCGTGCTTTTCAGGATGCGTTTTCAATCGCCAAAGAGGTGCGCACCGATACAGCCATTGGCGAAAACCCTGTGTCGGTGGCATATGCAGCCGTCACGCTGGCTGAACAGATATTCTCCAATCTAGGTTCCTTGCACGCACTGCTAATCGGTGCGGGGCATACCATCGAGCTGGTTGCGCGCCACCTCACGGACAAGGGTGTTAAAAGCATTGTTGTTGCCAACCGTACGCTGCAAAACGCAGTCACGCTGGGGGAAAAATTTGGCGCTCGCGGCGTGCTGCTCTCTGATATCCCCGATGAGTTGATTCATGCCGATATAGTGGTGTCGTCAACCAACAGCCAGTTACCGCTACTCGGGAAAGGCGCCGTTGAGCGCGCCATCAAAAAGCGCCGCCATAAACCCATGTTGTTGGTAGATCTGGCAGTGCCGCGCGACATCGAGCCGGAAGTGGGTGAGATCAGCGATGCTTATCTTTACAGCGTTGACGACATCCGTGATGTGATTGACGATAACGTCAAAAGCCGTGAACTGGCGGCCCAACAAGCCAGTGCCATTATTGAGCGTGGTGTTGAAGAATACTTGAGTCAATTGCGTGCGCTGAACGCGGTAGCCACACTCAAGGCGTTTCGCGAAAAGGCCGATGCCATACGGCAGGTCGAACTGGAAAAAGCGGTCAAGTCTCTGGAACGAGGGGTGCCGGCAGACAAGGCGCTTGAAGCGCTGGCACGAGCGATCACCAACAAACTCATTCATGCACCCAGTGTGCAGATGAAAAAAGCCAGTGCAGAAGGTCGAGACGATCTGGTGCGCCTGACTCAGGAGTTGTTTGAGTTAACCCAAGTTGAACCGGACGATACACCCGCCAGTGCCGGTGATACACCCGCAGGAAACAGTGAATGAAAGAGTCGATTCATCAGAAACTTGAGTTGCTGGCTGACCGCTGCCAGGAGCTGGAAGCGCTGCTCAGTGATGCGGAGACTATCTCGGATCAGGAACGGTTTCGCAATCTATCGCGCGAATTTTCTGATCTTGAGCCCATTGTGCTGGAGTTCAGGCGCTACCTGGGTGCGACAGCAGAGTTAGCGCTCACGCAAGAGATGCTAAAGGACAGCGATCCGGACATGCGTGACATGGCCGAAGAAGAATACAAATCACTGCGTGACCACTTAGAGACGCTGGAGTTATCACTGCAGAAGCTGTTGCTGCCCAAAGATGAAAAGGACAGCATGAATGTGTTTTTGGAGATCCGTGCGGGCACCGGTGGTGATGAAGCTGCAATTTTTGCCGGCGATCTGTTTCGCATGTACTCCAGATATGCCGAGCGTCAGGGCTGGCGCCTTGAAGTGATCAGCGAACGGCCCGGTGAGCATGGTGGTTATAAAGAGATTATTACGCGTGTTGAAGGGCGCCAGGTATTCGGCCAACTCAAGTTTGAATCCGGTGCGCATCGGGTCCAGCGTGTGCCCGATACCGAAACTCAGGGACGTATCCATACCTCTGCATGCACGGTTGCGATCCTGCCCGCCTCTGATGAGCTGGCAGAGATTGAAATCAACAAAGCCGATTTGCGCGTAGACACCTTCAGAGCCAGCGGGGCTGGCGGGCAACACATCAACAAGACGGATTCCGCGATTCGCATTGTGCACATCCCCAGCGGCTTGGTGGTTGAGTGCCAGGAAGAGCGCTCCCAGCACAAGAACCGGGCACGAGCCATGTCACTGCTGCATGCCCGTCTGAACGATATGCAGCAGGCGGCTGCGGACAAACAACAGTCTGATGCACGCAGGTTGCTGGTGGGTTCAGGTGATCGCTCCGAACGTATCCGTACCTATAATTACCCGCAGGGACGAGTCACTGACCATCGTATCAACCTGACCATCTACAAACTTGACGAGGTCATGGAAGGCGAACTTGATGCGGTGATTCAACCGCTGATACAGGAATATCAGGCTGATCAGCTCGCTGAACTGGCGGCCTGAATTGATGTCGCAGACGCTGAAGCAGGCAATCGATTGGGCGGTTGACGAGTTGCAGGCGCTTGATACTCCCCGCGTCGACGCCGAGTGGTTGATGATGCATGTGCTTGATTGCACACGCACACGCCTGCTGACACACGCTGACTTACGGCTGACACAGGCGCAGTATGAGCAGTATCAACAGCTTGTGGCGCGTCGCAAGACCGGCGAACCGGTCGCCTATATCACCGGATCACGCGGTTTCTGGACATTGGATCTGAGGGTGACGCCGGATGTGCTGATTCCACGAGCCGACACTGAACTACTCGTCGAACAGGTGCTAGCCCTGGCGGGCAACGACCAGTTCAGGGTGGTCGCTGATCTTGGAACCGGCAGCGGTGCCATCGCCCTGGCGATCGCCAGTGAGCGACCTGACTGGCGCATTATCGCTGTCGATTCCAGTGAAGCCGCCTTGACGGTTGCGCGCAAAAATGCGCGGTTGAATCATCTGGATCATGTCGAATTTCTTAAAGGAGACTGGTGTAATGCCTTGCCAGAGGCGTTACAGCCGCACATTCTGGTCAGCAATCCGCCGTACATCGATGCTGACGATCCGCACCTGACAGCGGGAGATTTACGCTTTGAGCCGCTGTCAGCACTGCGGGCAGCCGACAACGGTCTCAGTGATCTGCGTACGCTCAGCAACCAGGCCTTTTTGTATGTGAGGGACGGAGGCTGGGTGTTGTTCGAGCATGGTTATAATCAAGGGGCAGCGGTGCGCCAAATGCTGCAGGTTTCGGGGTTCAACACAATCAAGACCCTGCAGGATATTGGCGGGCAAGACCGAGTTACCATGGGCAAAAAGCCGGAGGTTGATGGCCATGAATGACAAACAACTGCTGCGCTACAGCAGGCAGATCATGTTGCCGGCCTTTGATATCGAAGGGCAGCAGCGGCTGCTGTCTGCTACGGTGCTGATTGTAGGATTGGGAGGTCTGGGCAGTCCGGTGTCGATGTATCTGGCAGCGGCCGGTGTCGGACACTTGATTCTGGTTGATGATGATCTGGTTGATCCTAGCAATCTGCAGCGTCAAATCGTGCATACTGAACACGCCGTGGGCATCAGCAAAGTTGAGTCTGCCGCAGCGACCCTGAGCGCACTGAATCACGGTACACGGATTACAGCGCTGCAGCAGCGGTTGGATGAATCTTCACTGGCAAAACTGCTGGCGCGTGGTGTCGACCTGGTCGTGGACGCCTGTGACAACTTCAATACGCGGTTTGTTATCAATCAGGCGTGTGTTAGCGCCGGTGTGCCGCTGGTCTCTGGAGCGGCTATCAGGCTGGAAGGCCAGGTTGCCGTGTTTGACTCACGCAGGCCGCATAGTCCGTGTTATCAATGTCTTTACCGTGCAGGCGACGATGAGCAGATGAGTTGTGCCCGCAACGGTGTGCTTGCGCCGGTGGTCGGTGTTATCGGAAGCATGCAGGCACTGGAAGCTATCAAGGTGTTGACCGGTCTTGGACAGGATCTTTGTGGAAGACTATTGTTATTCGACGCGTTCAGCAGTGTGTGGCGCGAACTGCGTTTGCCGAGGGATCCGGCATGTCCGGTCTGCGGGCAGCGACATCAGTCTGCCGCGCTTGATGCGCCGGATACACAGGCGCTATGATGCGGACGCGACTTATCAGACTATTCAGCAATAAAAAGGCAGCGTTAGATGCAAAAAACGGAAGAAAATGAACAGCAAGCAGTTTTAGACATCCAACCGGTCTCAAATCCCGACACATATTTGCCAGACCTTCCTGCGCCACAGCAGCTGGCAGCAGAGCCGACGCCTGTATCAGAAAAAGTCCACCAATCAGAATCTGCAATTGAACCCGTACCTCAACCCGTATCTGAATCAGCATCTGAGCCAGTATCTGAGCCTGTACCAGAAGCAGTATCTGAATCAGTATCGGAGCCTGTCCCAGAAGCAGTTTCAGAAGCAGTATCAGAAGCAGTACCAGAAGCCGTACCAGAAGCAGTAACAGAAGCAGTATCAGAAGCAGTATCAGAAGCAGTATCAGAAGCAGTATCTGAACCCGTATCTGATGAATCCGTACCAGAGCCTGATATTGATTTGTCTGCGGATGTGTTGCCACCCGTCGCACTGACAGTGATGCCAACCAAGGTCCAGTTCAGCAGCTTTAATCTTGAACCAGCGCTTGAAAAAGCCATCTCCGATCTTGGTTATGAGTTCTGCACCCCCATTCAGGCCGAGAGTCTGCGCTATACATTGCGCGGATACGACGTCACTGGCAAAGCCCAGACCGGTACCGGCAAAACGGCTGCATTCCTGATAACCATCATTAATGACCTGTTGAAAAATCCTATGCAGGACACGCGTTACATCGGGGAGCCGCGCGCGATTGTGTTGGCGCCGACACGCGAACTGGTGATGCAGATTGCCAGTGATGCTGCCAATCTGACCAAACACACTGATTTACATGTGGTGACGCTGGTGGGCGGCGAAGATTACCAAAAGCAATTGCGCCAGGTGGACAAACGCCCGGTTGATATTGTGGTGGCAACGCCTGGTCGTCTGATTGATTTCCTGCAGCAGGATCACTTGTATCTTGGTTTGGTGGAGCTGTTGGTAATCGACGAAGCTGACCGCATGCTGGATATGGGATTTATTCCGCAAGTGCGCACCATTGTGTCGCGCACACCGCACAAGGATTGTCGTCAGACACTGTTATTCAGCGCGACGTTTACGCCGGAAATCATTGAACTGACCTCACGATGGGCGATGGATCCGATCATGATCGAGATTCAGCCGGAGCGGGTGGCGACAGACAACGTTGAGCAACTGGTGTACCTGGTCACTACCGACGACAAGTACAAACTGCTCTATAACCTGATTGCGGCAGAAGGCGCTGATCGTGTAATTGTGTTTAACAATCGTCGTGATCAAGTGCGCAAACTGGCCGACAATCTGTATCGCCATGGTGTCAGCTGTGGTTTGTTATCGGGTGAAATTGCCCAGAACAAGCGCGTGCGTACACTCGAAGAATTCCGTGACGGCACTATCAAGGTGTTGGTGGCGACGGATGTGGCTGGCCGGGGTTTGCACATTGATGACGTGACACATGTCATTAACTACAGCCTGCCGGAAGAGCCTGAGGATTATGTGCATCGCATTGGTCGCACCGGGCGTGCTGGTTCGGTGGGCACCTCGATCAGTTTTGCGTGTGAGGAAGATTCGTTTTTGTTGCCTAACATTGAGAAAATTCTTGGGCAGAAGTTGCCCTGTGTGTATCCGGATGCTGCGTTGCTGGTTGAGCCGCCGCCGTTCAGTCGGCCGACGCATTTTAAGGATGAGTCGAAGCCTGCGCGCAGTGGTGGGTCGTCGCGTCCGGGGCAGGGGCGTAGTGGTGGCGGTGGGAAACCTCGGCCGCGTCGGTAGGCTTTTGCTGAAGGGCTCAATGACCGACCGACGCTGCGTATAACACGCAATCATCAGGATTACAGTAAACGAGTAGTCTAGAGGCGTCGAGCCAGGCGGTGCATTTTTTGCCAGGTGGAGCAGTAACAGATTGAGTAAAGTCATGCGCCAAAGCACACTCAGTTTTTACCTGACAGCGCTCCGGCTTGCCTGAGAATATCCTGATAAGCACCAGAACTGCGATGCTGATTCACATGATCCATAAATGTACTACTATTGCTAAGCCGCACATTAATGTCATGTCCAGCCTCCACAAAAAACGCCACAAAACGTTCAAACTGATCAGGCAGCATCCCACGATAGGCCTTTTGTAACAGGTGGTAGTCGGCCGGCACGCTGTCAGGCGGCAACAGCATCAAAAAGGCCTTGATGCGCTCGTCGCTCCATTGTTCGTTGCGCACTGCAGCCTGGGTGCGTTCCTTGCCAACTTTTTTATCTTCAATCATGGTGACTACTCTGCCTTCAACTTGTTGCGCAGCAATTCGTTCAGTTGCGCCGGGTTGGCTTTGCCTTTGGAAATCTTCATGGCCTGACCAACAAAGAATCCAAACACGGCATCTTTGCCTGCACGGTACTGCGCGACCTGATCCGGGTTGGCGGCGATTACGTCGTCAACCAGTTTCTCAATGGCGCCGGAGTCGGTCACCTGCTTGAGTCCGCGTGACTCAATAATCTGATCAACGTCAGACTCCCCCTCGGCTAGTGCTTCAAACACTGTTTTCGCAAGTTTGCCGGAAATAGTGTTGTCTTTGATGCGGCTGATCATGGTGCCCAGTTGTGCAGGTTTGATCGGCGATGACTCAATAACCAGATCGTTTTTATTAAGCAGACCAAGCAAGTCCGCGGTGACCCAGTTGGCAGAGAGTTTTGCATCACCACACAGGCGGGCGACTTCTTCAAAAAAGTCAGCCATGGAGCGGCTGCTGGTCAGCACGTCGGCATCGTACTCGCTCAGCCCGTATTGTGTGACAAAACGCTGGCAACGCGCACCGGGTAACTCAGGCAACGTCGCCCTTACTGCCGCGATATAGGCGTCGTCAATGATAACCGGCAGCAGATCCGGCTCAGGGAAGTAGCGGTAGTCGTTGGCGACTTCTTTGCTACGCATGGAACGGGTTTCGTCTTTGTCTGAGTCATACAGGCGGGTTTCCTGTACAACACGGCCGCCATCCTCAATGAGTTCGATCTGGCGCTGTACTTCGTAATTGATGGCCTTTTCAACAAAACGGAAGGAGTTGACGTTTTTAATTTCGGTGCGGGTACCAAATTCTGTGGCACCTCGTTTCCGCACAGAGACGTTGGCGTCACAGCGCATGGAGCCCTGCGACATGTTGCCGTCGGATATGCCGAGATACAGGATAATGGAGTGCAATTTTTTAAGGTAAGCCACGGCTTCTTTGGCGTTGCGCAAATCCGGGTCAGATACTATTTCCAGCAACGGCGTGCCAGCACGGTTGAGGTCAATACCAGACATGCCCTGAAAATCTTCATGCAGAGATTTGCCAGCGTCTTCCTCGATGTGCGCGCGGGTGATGCCTATGACTTTTTCGCTGCCATCTTCCAGCTGAATTTTTAACGAGCCACGACCCACCGTCGGGAATTCAAGTTGCGTAATCTGATAGCCTTTTGGCAGATCCGGATAAAAATAATTCTTTCGGTCAAAAACTGAGCGTTTGCCAATTTCAGCATCAACGGCAAGGCCAAAACTCACAGCCATGCGCAACACTTCTTCGTTCATGACCGGCAAAGTGCCTGGCAGTGCCAGGTCGTAGATACTCGCTTGTGTATTGGGGGCGGCGCCAAACTCTGTGGCGCTGCCCGAAAACAGCTTGCTTTTTGTTGCAAGCTGGACGTGTACTTCCAGTCCTATCACCGTTTCCCAGCTCATTCCTTATACCTCCGGTTGCTGTGAGTGCCAGTCCGTATTCATCTGGAACTGGTGTGCTACGTTCAGCAAGCGCGATTCCGACAGTGAGGGGCCAATCAACTGCATGCCAATTGGTAATCCGTTTAACATGCCTGCTGGCAAGGACATGCCTGGCAAGCCAGCAAGATTCACTGCAATGGTGTAGATATCTTCAAGATACATGGTTACCGGGTCACTGACTTTTTCACCGAGTTTAAAGGCCGTGTGTGGCGATGTCGGGCCAAGAATCAGATCCACGTCGTTAAAGGCGAGATCAAAATCCTGTTTGATCAGGCGACGTATTTTTTGTGCCTTGATGTAGTAGGCATCGTAATATCCTGCGGACAAGGCATAAGTGCCAACCATGATGCGGCGTTTAACCTCGTCACCAAAGCCTTCGCCGCGGCTGCGTTTGTAAAGATCTTCCAGATTGTCCGGGTTTTCACAGCGGTAACCGAATCTCACACCATCAAAGCGCGACAGGTTGGCGGATGCTTCGGCAGGCGCAATGACGTAATAGGCCGGAACCGATAGATAGTTGTTGGGCAACGAAACTTCTTTGAAACGGGCGCCCAGCGATTCCAGGGTGCGAATCGCGTTTTGCAGAATGGTCTGCACTGCAGGATTCAGATCCTTCGTAAAATGTTCGCGCGGCAGTCCGATACGCAAACCTGCCAGTGGTTGATTCAATTGCGCCGTGAAATCTTCAAACGCCAATTCAAGGCAGGTTGAGTCACGCAGATCAGTGCCGGCGATAGCATTCATCATCAGTGCGGCATCTTCCGCGCTACGCGTCAGCGGGCCAGCCTGATCGAGGCTGGAGGCAAATGCAATCATGCCCCAACGTGAGACGCGGCCATAAGTCGGTTTTAATCCGGTAAGTCCGCAAAACGATGCGGGCTGGCGAATGGAGCCGCCGGTGTCGGTGCCGGTAGCCATGGCGCACAGTCCCGCAGCAACGGCCGCGGCCGAACCGCCAGAAGAACCTCCGGGCACACGGGCGTGATCCCAGGGATTGCGAACCGGGCCAAACCAGCTGGTTTCATTGGACGAACCCATGGCGAACTCATCCATGTTGGTTTTGCCCAGCATGATCGCGCCAGCCTGCTCGAGGCGTTCCACGACGGTGGCGTCATAGGGTGCAATAAAGTTGTGCAGCATGCGCGATCCGCACGCTGTCAGCACGCCCCGGGTACAGAATATGTCTTTGTGAGCAATGGGAATGCCGGTGAGCGGGCCTGCATTGCCTTGCGCACGTCTGCTGTCGGCGGCATCAGCTTGCGCCAGCGCCTGCTTAGTAGTGATGGTGACATAGGCGTTTAACGCGGGATTCAATTGATGAATTTTATCCAGATAGGCCTGGGTTAGTTCTCTGGCAGAGACCTCTTTGCGGGTCAGCGCGCCCGCCAACTCAGCTACGGTTTTACTTAACATATGCGCTTGATTCCTTGCCTGACCCTGTTCCAGGATCGATGGTGTATTCGAAACTTATTCAATGACCTTGGGCACCAGGTACAGACCGTCCTGAGTGGCCGGTGCAATCTGCTGGTAGTAGTCGCGCTGGTTGATTTCTGTGATCTGATCTGCGCGCAGGCGCTGGCCTGCATCAAACGGGTGCGCCATAGCGCTGACTGCAGAGGTGTCCACGCTCTGCATCTGGTCGATCATTCCAAGAATGTTGGAGATGCGCTGGGCAACTTCGACGATGTCCGAGTCATTGATCTGCAGTCTGGCAAGATGAGCAATTTTTTCCACATCGTTCTTATTTAAAGCCATTCAAGGGCTCCCGGAGTATGCAATAATGCTGGCCCTGACAGAGACCAAAAATGGCTCTGTGACGGATTGTTTTTGATACTTGCCCTAACAGGTAAGCGTTGTTAGAGTGCGTATCCAATAGCTGCGAAAGCCATGATTATACGGGATTATGGCTGGTTAGAGGCAACAGTTTCCTTCCAGGTTTACGATCGTTCCCTGCCACATCAGCGAAAATACAGTCAGTCACTGAGCAGCCAGTCATGCACTGGTCAGCCGGGTTTGAGCAAATATTTGCCGGTTGCCCGTCTGCCCGGGGGAACTGTCGCAAGAATTATTTGTCTGCTTCACATAGCGGACGCGGTGATCCGCCGGTCGGATCGCTTACGATTGATAAGGTAGCAGGAATTCAATGTTCAAAAAAATCAGAGGAATGTTCTCAAACGATCTCGCCATCGATTTGGGTACGGCTAATACCCTTATCTATGTCAGGGGTGTAGGGATAGTATTGAATGAACCGTCCGTTGTGGCTATCCGCAGTCACAACGGGCAAAAAACAGTCACCGCAGTAGGGGCCGATGCCAAGCGTATGCTGGGCCGTACGCCCGGTAACATTACGGCGATCCGCCCGATGAAAGATGGCGTGATAGCAGACTTCCAGGTCACTGAAAAAATGCTACAGCACTTTATCAGCAAGGTGCATGAAAACAGTTTTTTCCCGCCCAGCCCACGTGTATTGGTGTGTGTGCCGTGTAAATCCACTCAAGTTGAGCGTCGTGCGATCCGCGAATCGGTCATCAGTGCCGGTGCACGTGAAGTACGACTGATCGAGGAGCCAATGGCTGCTGCGATCGGTGCCGGTCTGCCGGTTGAAAAGCCAAGTGGATCGATGGTGGTAGACATTGGTGGTGGCACAACAGAGATTGCCATAATCTCCTTAAACGGCATCGTTTACGCAGAATCTGTACGGATCGGCGGTGACCGGTTCGATGAGGCGATCATTACGCACGTTCGCCGTAACTATGGCAGTCTGATCGGAGATGCTACAGCTGAACGTATCAAGAAGGAAATCGGCTGCGCCTATCCTTCCGAAGGTGTGCTTCGCGAGATCGACGTGCGCGGACGCAATCTGGCTGAAGGCGTGCCGCGCAGCTTTACTCTGAACAGTGACGAGATTCTGGAAGCGCTGCAAGAGCCTCTCTCGGCGATAGTTCAGGCGGTAAAAAGCGCGCTGGAGCAGTCGCCTCCTGAACTGGCGTCAGACATCGCAGAAAGTGGTATGGTATTAACCGGTGGTGGTGCGCTACTGAAAGATCTGGATAAGTTATTGTCTATGGAGACCGGCCTGCCGGTCATTGTGGCGGATGATCCATTAACCTGCGTCGCCCGTGGTGGTGGCAAGGCCATGGAATTAATGGATTCCAACGAGATGGATGCGCTGACACTGGAATAACTCCGGATAGCTGAGGTTCTGATATAAAAACCTTATTCATCAAAGGGGTGCCGCATGAATACCGGCTGGTGGCCTTTCTGGCACTGGCACTTTCCCTTATGTACACAGATAACCGGTACGATTATCTGGATCGTGTGCGCTTCTCGGTTGCTTACCTGACTACCCCTGTCTATTGGCTTGCGGATATCCCGACGCGGGTGTCTTTCTGGATTGACGATGTATTTGTGTCGCAACGCGATCTGATCGAGGAGAACACGCAGTTGCGCCAACAATTGTTGTTTGCCCAGCGCGAACTGCAGCTGCTTGCGGGTCTGGCAAGCGAAAACAGCCGATTGCGAGAGTTGCAGGAGGCCTCGCAGGCGGTACAGGGACGGGTGATGACTGCAGAGATCATCAATGTCTCCAATGATCCCGGGTCTCGGCGTGTGCTCATTAACCGCGGTGCACACAATGGTGTTATCGAGGGTCAGGCCATGCTGGATGCCCATGGATTGATGGGGCAGGTGGAAGAGGTGTTGCCCTTTACCAGTTGGGTGCTGCTGATCACGGATTCGCGGCACGGCACGCCGGTCCAGGTCAATCGTAATGGTGAGCGGACCATCGCGCGGGGCAGTCGTGGTGATGCTCCCGGGCTTGAGCTGGAATTTGTTCCGGACACCGCTGATATTTCGGTGGGTGATCTGTTGGTCAGTTCAGGTCTTGGCCAGCGCTTTCCAAAGGATTACCCGGTGGCAGAAGTAACCAGCATTATTAATGACCCGGGGCAGCCCTTTGCGCAGATCAGAGCACGTCCGCTTGCGCAGATGGACAGAACCCGCCATGTCATGTTGGTGATTCCTGACAATGAAGCCATTGTCGGTGCGCCGATGATTTTTGATGCAACCACCGAGCTTGTTGAGGACGTTCCGGTCACCAATGTGCCCGAGGGTGTTTCGCCTGCGGCTGCAGAGTCGCAGCCAGAGTCGCAGCCAGAGTCGCAGCCAGAGTCGCAAACAGGTGCCGCGCCTGCATTGAACCCGTCTCCCGGGTCGGCAGCACAAGAGTCTGCGGGGGCATTGAATGGTACCTAAGGCCAATGCAATCTGGGTTATTCTGCTGAGCTTTCTGGTTGCTTACCTGTTAGCCATCGTGCCTTTTCCCGAATGGGCAATGCATTACCGGCCTCAATGGGTGATGCTGGTGCTGATCTACTGGGTAATGGCGCTTCCGTACCGGGTCGGCATCGGTTCCGCATGGATGGCAGGCATTTTTACCGACATTCTGGAAGGTTCCATGCTCGGTATTCACGCATTTACCTTCGCCATACTTGCGTATATCACGTTGAGTCTGCATCAGCGCGTGCGCCTGTTCTCATCGTGGCAACAAAGCGGGATTATTCTCGCTTTGGTGGGGCTGGTGATGACGGCAACGTACTGGATCAAGGTGATAACCGGTCAAACCGCGCAGGAAGATATGCTGTTTCTGCTAGGTGCTTTGTCCAGTGCATTTGTCTGGCCCTGGTTGTTCCTCCTGCTCCGGCAACTGCGGCGTGGTTTTGATGTCCATTGATCTGCGCGGGTTATCCTCATGAATCTGCCACCCGGCTCACTGATTCTAGCCTCAGCCTCTGCGCGGCGCCGAGAGTTGCTGACACAGATTGGTGTCAGTTTTGAAGTGGTCATTCACGACATTGATGAAAGTGTGATTGCTGGCGAAACCCCGGTGCAATACGTGTGTCGACTCGCCAGAGCCAAGGCCGCTGCGGTAGCCAGTGATGCTCGCGTTACCCACGATCAGGCAGTGTTGGGTGCCGATACTATTGTTGTTGTGGGGGAGCACATCCTTGGAAAGCCGCAAGATGAGCAGGATGCGCATCGGATGTTGAGCCTGCTCTCAGGGCGCGAACATGACGTGATGTCGGCTGTGTGTGTATGTCGCGGTGAGCAGTCGGCGCTGGAGTTGTCGCGTACCAAGGTTAAGTTCAGGTCGCTGTCCAAGGCTGAAATCGCTGCATACTGGCGCAGCGGAGAACCGCAAGGCAAAGCCGGGGCGTATGCTGTGCAGGGTTTGGGCGCTTTGTTCATTGTGTCTTTGCAAGGCAGTTACAGTGGCGTCGTGGGTTTGCCCATTTTCGAGACCGCCAATTTGTTAGGTATGTTTGGTATTACAACCGCTTTGGACAGGAGTACATTGATTGAGTGAAGAGATTCTGATCAATGTGACACCGCGCGAGACCAGGCTTGCGCTGATCGAGAACGGTTTGTTGCAGGAAATTTATCTGGAACGGCGCAGCCGCAGCGGCTATGTCGGTGACATCTATCTCGGCAAGGTTGTCCGCGTTATGCCGGGTATGGAAGCTGCATTTATTGATATCGGCTTGGAGCGGGCAGCTTTTTTGCACAGTGCGGATATTGCGCCGATTGGAGCTGACGGACTCGAAGTGCGTGATGGCGGCGATACGGTAGACATCAATACCCTGTTACGCGAGGGACAATTGATTGTAGTGCAGGTGGCCAAGGACCCTATCGGAACCAAAGGCGCGAGACTCACAACGCATCTGACATTGCCGTCACGCCATCTGGTGTTCCTGCCTCGTAATCTGCACATCGGTATATCACAACGACTGGAAAACGAAGAAGAACGTAATCGTTTGCAGGCGCTGCTCGAACAATGCCTGCTGGCAGAATCCATGCAGGATCGCGGCGGATTTATTATCCGCACCGCTGCAGAGGGGGCCAGTGAGAACGAGTTGCTGGAAGACATCCGCTTTTTGCGCAAGTTGTGGGCGGCCGTCGAGCGCAGAATTGGCAAGAGTAAAGATATCAGAGTGCTGTACCGCGATTTGCCGCTGTATTTGCGTGCAGTGAGGGATCTGATTACGCCGGGTATCGAAAAGATCCGCGTGGATGCGCAAGAGGCGTTTGATGAGATCTCTGGTTTTATTCAGGATTTCATCCCTGATTTTCGTGATCGGCTGGAGTTGTACACGGGTGAGCGGCCGATTTTTGACCTCTATGGCATCGATGATGAAATAGACAAAGCGCTGGGCCGGCAGGTAAAACTAAAATCTGGCGGTGATCTAATCATTGATCAGACTGAAGCAATGACAACCATCGATGTGAATACCGGCGCGTTTTTAGGCACAAAGAGTCACGCTGAAACGGTGCTCAAAACCAATCTGGAGGCGGCGACTTCTATTGCTCGTCAGCTGCGGATCCGCAATCTGGGCGGTATTATCATTCTCGATTTTATTGATATGGAAGATCCGGAACACCAGCGTCAGGTGCTGCGAACACTGACCAAGGCGCTGGAGAAAGATCATGCCCGCACGATGGTAACCGGCATTTCCGAGCTGGGTCTGGTAGAAATGACCCGCAAGCGCACGCGCGAAAGCCTGGGTCAGATTTTATGCAGTGCTTGTCCGGTATGCGAAGGTCGTGCCCGTCTGAAAACGCCCGAAACCATCTGTTATGAAATTTTTCGGGAGATCGTCCGCGTTGCGCGTGTTTATGAAAATGATGAGTTGATGGTGCTGGCATCGCAGGTGGTTGTGGATCGTCTGTTGGACGAAGAATCAAGCACCTTGGCCGATCTGGAAGTACTGACCGGTAAAACTATCCGGTTCCAAGTGGAACCTATGTATACTCAGGAACAATACGACGTTGTTCTGTTTTAACAGGCACTTATGATTCTGCGGAAATTGCGGGCGTTGTTTGCAATGCTACTGCGTGCATCGATTACACTGCTGATGATATCGCTGGTGTGCCTCGCCCTGTATGTCAGCATCGGTCGACAAATGACCCCGCAAGTGTCTACCTATAAAGACTGGCTGGAACAGCGGCTCAGCTCAGAGCTTGGCGTGGCGGTGGGTATCGGGCGTCTGTCAGGCGAATGGCTGCAGTTTACCCCGCGGTTTGTGCTGGAAGATGTCAGCCTGGGGCAGCCGGCCGGATTGACTCTGCAGCGTGTATCAGTCTCCCCTTCTTTGACAGAAAGTCTGCGGCAGCGGCGGCTGGTCGTTGGCAATACATCCATAGATTCTCTTGATCTTGACTTCAGCCAGAACGAAAGCGGCGCTTGGGTGTTGGCTGGCCTGAATGCTGACGGAACCGTTCTTGCCCCGGAAGTGTTGTTTCAGTTGCTGACGAGGCTGGCACGATTTTCCATGAGTGATACTCGGCTGAACTTCACTGATCTGTCCGGCGAAAGTGCACGCATTGACGTGTCACAACTGGATTTTCAAAGTCAGGACGGAGTGCATTTGCTGACTGCAAGCGCGACTCCTGAAGATTCTGATGATGAGCTTGAAGTGCGTGTGGCCGCGAGCGGCGCCAGCCTGAACAGCCTGCAGGGCGATTTGTACCTGCATCTGCCGCAAGCCGACTACCAGCATTTTATCCCGCCCCTGTCCGATATCATAAAAATCGAGGGGAACCCATCAGCCGTATTGGAATTGCAATCCGCTGTTATGCAGGCACAGGTATGGGCTGAGATAGTGTCTGGAAACCTGACTGATCTGGTTCTGAGTACGCAGGGCAATCTGGTGCTGGCCTCGGACAACCTTGAACAGCCTCTACAGTTCAGTGATTTACAATTGTCAGGTCTGCATCTGAGTCGCGGGCCGGAAGCGGAATTCTGGGAGGGTTACGTCGACGATCTGGTTTTTGAGATGGATGGTCTGCAGTGGCCGCGCGGCGACATATCCTTCAGTTATCAGCCAGACAGTGTGGTGAACTTTCGGGCTGATGTGATTGAGATCGGCATTCTGTCGCGGATTGTTCAGGCGCTGCCAGTGAGTCAGCCGTTAAACACTGAGGTCGTCGGTTTTAACCCGCGCGGACGACTGCTCAATCTTGCCATACAAGCTGATTTCAGTGATGGGGCGCTGGCCAATGCAAAACTGACAACCAATATCGAGCAGGGGGCACTGAGCTCTTTCCGCGGTGTGCCCTCTTTCTGGGGGGTGGGTGGTTACGCGGAGATGGATTTTGACGTCAGCGAAGGGCTCGGAGAGGGCTTTGTTGAGGTCGACAGCTCAGATGTTTCAATGCATGTCCCAAGACTTTTTGATCAGATATGGGATTACAACCATGTTAATGGTCGGGTGGGTTTCAGAGTCCGCACCGGCGCTGACGCCAATATAAGACTGGTCAGCGGCATAGTGGTTGCTGAGTCGGATATTGTTACGGCGCATGGTCAGTTTGCGACCGAAATTCAGCTGGGAGAAAACCGCTACATTGATCTGGAGCTCAAGCTGGGCGCACTTGCCGCTGACGTCAGTCGCAAGACCGCATATCTGCCCATGGCCGCAACTGCACCGAGAGCCGCACAACCCGCGCTGAACTGGGTTGAACGTGCTGTGCTAAGTGGTGACGGCGCGGGCAGTGGCTTGATTTTCCGGGGACGTGTTCAGCGTGGCGCACTGCCCGTTGAACGATCGTTGCAGATGTTTTACAAGGTCGCAGATGGCACACTGAAATTCGATCCGGCATGGCCGGCTCTTGAAGAACTTGACGGGTTTGTGCTCATCAGTGACAACGTTGTTGATTTGTCTGCCAATGCGGGCAGCACCCTTGGTATCAGACTTGACTCCGGTTCGGGCACCTTGCGGGCCAATCCTTCCGGCGGGAGCTGGCTGACCGTCAATGGCTCTGGCAAGGGCAGTTCAGCTCAAGGTCTGCAATACTTGCAACAAACGCCTGTCACCGCAAATATTGGTCAAAATTTCTCGCAGTGGCAGGCCGAGGGCGATACTGATATCACCCTTGCATTGAGCATACCGCTGAACATCGAAGGCGCTCGCCCTGATATAGCACTGGATTTTTCGCTTGCAGATAATCGTTTGTATATCCCTGAATATAAACTTCAGTTAGAAGCCTTGTCGGGGCAGATGTCCTACACGGATGACAATGGCATACAGGGTGAAGCTCTGCAGGCCAATGTTCTTGGTCATCCTGTTGTTGCCAGTATCCGCTCATCGGGTTTTGCCAACACGGATGAATCACTGGACACAGACGCGCAATCGACCGAGTTAAGCTGGTCCGGCAGTGCGGACATCAGTGCACTAACGGCCTGGAGCGGACTGCCTGCTGCGGTTCTTCCGGTGTTATCTCAATTTGAAGGAAAACTTGCGTATCAGGCAGGTATCAATGTGCCTGCGATGTCGGCAGATAGCCCGCGGACTCGTAACCCGACATTGAGCATCACCACAGAAATGGCGGGTGTTGAGTCAAAATTGCCGGCGCCGTTCAGCAAGCCGGCTGATCAGCTCAGTCAATTGGATATCACTCTGGAATTCAAGCCGCAAGGCAGCGCGCTGGATATGCGCTGGCAAGATGTTACACAGATGAATCTTGAATTTGGGCAAGATTTACCCGCCAGTGGGCTGATTTATCTGGGAGCCACCGCCGAAGGCTTGCGTGTCAGAAGCATTAATCCTGCGGCGAGCGGAATTCAGGTGCTGGGCAGTGTTGCCAGTGCGGACTACGGTGAATGGCAACGGACGCTGGCTGCCATGTATCCAGCAGACCCTGCTAGGCAGGGATCTGGTGCTGCGCGGTCAGGCTGGTTGAGCGATATTCAGGGTACTGCGGAGCTGGCCTTGGGAGAGTTAACTGTTGCCGGTGAGGTCTTTGATGAGCTGACGCTCAATGTGCGGCGCGAGGACCAGGCGTTTGTGCTGGCCGTGCAGTCGCAAGATGTCAGCGGTACCTTGGCATACCCGGTAAATGGCAGTGCGCCCTGGCAGGTAAATCTGGACTATCTGCACCTTGGCGAAGCGCCGGCGGTGCCTGCCGAGGACGTCGAAGAGCCACCGGTGCTCATCGCGGAAGCGGTTTCCGAAGAGCAGCTATTTCAGGACCTGCAGGACCTGCCCAGCGTTGAGTTTGAACTGCCACGTGAGGATCCGTTGCAGGCTCTTGATCCGCGAACGTTTCCACCCATGCAGCTGACCGTGGGTCATTTCACCGTCAATGGTGGTGATTTTGGTCAATGGCAATTTACCTTGTCGTCAGATGGCAGTGGTGCGGTTTTCCGTGATCTTCAGGTATCCGCCCGCGGTTTGATGGTAGGCAGTGAGTCTGCGCCTGCGGAGTTCCGCTGGATTTATGACGGACAGAATCATCGCAGTGTGCTCAACGGGCAGGTGTCGGCCACAGATTTGGCGCCGGTCTTGAGTGCCTATGGCTATGCACCCAGCCTGCAGAGCACGTCGGCAGTGTTTGATTCGCGTTTGCATTGGGACGGCAGTCCGGCGTATTTCTCGGCACTTGGGTTGAGCGGAGATCTGGATATCAATGTCAGTTCAGGGCGATTTCAACAGCGAGTGGGCGTTGCCAACAGTGCACTGCGTTTGATCAGCATTATCAATTTTGATGCAGTGATCAGACGCCTGCGTTTTAGTGACGACTTCTTGCGATCAGGTTTGTCTTACGATGAAATTGTTGGTCAGGTTAATCTAAGTGATGGAATTGTCACCATTAAAGACCGGTTGCAGATTATTGGTCCTGCCAGTTTGTTCCAGGTATCAGGAACCTTGGACCTGGCGGAACAAACTATCGATGCCAATTTGTTTATCACATTGCCAGTCAGCGAGAACATACCCTGGTTGAGTGGGTTGGCAGTCCTGAATAATCTGATTAACTGGCAACTTGCTATTGGTGTTTTCCTGTTTGATCAGATTTTTGGTGAACAGGTCGACAATCTGACCAGTGCACAGTACACATTGCAAGGTCCGTGGGATGGTGTTGAGCCAGTGTTGTATCAGGTTTTTGCCAGTGGTAGCTGAGTTGAAGTCGGATGCCAACAGCATGTATCGCAGGGTCAGGATGTCTGTTACCCCGCGGTTACAGGAGGTAAGTTCGTGTCACTGAAAAATTGCAGGATAGCCGCCGTGCAGATGGTCAGCAGTGCGGACATTAAACAAAACATGGCAACGGCTGAGCGTTTGCTTGCGCAGGCTGCGTTGCGCGGGGCCGGACTGATTGTATTGCCCGAGAATTTTGCAGTGCTTGATGGCGGGCCTCAGGCAGCATTTGCTGAAAGGGAAGGGGACATGAGCGCTCCTCTGCAGAGTATGTTGTCTCGTGTCGCGAAACAGCACGCAGTCTGGTTGGTTGCAGGCACTATCCCAATAATTTCGCGGCCTCAGAAAGCAGATCTGTCAGCGTCTGAGTTGACGGATGGTCGAGTACGGCCGGCCTCATTGGTATTCAGTCCGGATGGATTGATTGTGGCCCGCTACGACAAGATGCACTTGTTTGATGTTCAGGTCAGCGACAAGCAGGCGCGATACGCGGAGTCGGACAGCTTCGAAGCGGGTGATAGTCCGGTTTTTGTTGATACCGATGCCGGGCGACTCGGACTGTCTATCTGTTACGACATTCGGTTTCCTGAACTTTACCGGCATTATTTCGCCAACAGGGTTGACCTAGTCAGTGTTCCGTCGGCCTTTACGCGTGTCACTGGTGAGGCGCATTGGGAAGTGCTGTTGCGTGCGCGCGCGATTGAAAATCAATGTTATGTGATTGGTGCCGGTCAGGGAGGCGTGCACAACGAACGCCGCGAAACATATGGACACTCAATGATTATTGATCCCTGGGGGCGCATTCTGGATGTGCTGGAACGCGGAGAAGGCATTGTGATGGCGGATATTGATAAAGACGCGCTGGCAGCAATCCGTCAGCGCATGCCGGTTTTTGAGCATCGTCGTTTGCAGGCCACGATCGGTTGAACAGGAAATTCTGTGATGATAGATAAAGGTTTGATAACAAATCTCTCGGCTTCTGCGCTGGTAGTAGCAGGTTGGATGATGCCTGAGCCAGCGTCAGCGTGGGTTATGAGTGCTGGCCTGTTTGCTTTGTCCGGATCACTGACCAACTCGCTGGCCATACATATGTTGTTTGAAAAAGTCCCGGGCTTTTATGGCTCTGGTGTGATCGCACTGCACTTTGAGGAATTCAAACGTGGCATTCGCGAAATGATCATGCAGCAGTTTTTTAATGCTGAAACCATCGATCGGTTTTTTGATGCACAAACCATGATGCATAGCGGGATCAATACCCTGTTGCCGTCAATGGTAGACGAACTGGATCTGGATCGGGCTTTCGACTCGTTGGTTGAGGGCATTATGCAATCGTCCATGGGCGGTATGCTGGGTATGGTCGGTGGTGCACGGGCTTTATCAGGATTGCGTGAGCCATTTAATCAGAGAATGCGCAGTTACCTGCATGAAATGCTGGAGTCAGATGAATTTCAGTCGCGTTTTTCCGAGCGTCTTTCTGCAGCGACACACAGCGATGCTGTCATAGCACGGATTGAAGACCTTGTTGAGAGGCGCCTGCAGGAGCTGACACCTGAGCAGGTAAGACTCATTGTGCAGAATATGATTCGCCAACACCTGGGATGGTTGGTGGTGTGGGGTGGAGTGATCGGAGGTTTGATGGGTGTCGCGTTTGCGGCACTCAGTGCAATCTGACCTTGAATTCTGAATTATCAGTGAACGCTGAGTGTTTTTTTAAAAACAAATGCCTTTAAGGGCGGTTATATCAATTTTCTTTGCGGAATTTTGTATCATTTATCCGTCAAGGCAGTCCCAATGATCTAGAATCAATCCTATCGCACTGCTGCATAAGAAAAATTTAAATACCGGCTGTGACTTCCTGTTGATTTTTTAATTTAAATTCAATTTAAAAGAGTGTTTGAAATATTATGGCGAGACCTGTCGAGTTTGTATACGAGGATGTACTGACTAATGCCATGGAACAATTCTGGCGCGAAGGCTTTGAAGCCAGCTCCGTACAAAAACTTCTAGATGTGACCGGAATTAATCGTGGAACCCTGTATAACTCGTTTGGCGATAAGGACGCATTTTTTAAGTCCTGCCTGGAGCAATACAGCAAGTTGGTTGACAGTGAATTGGCCTCCTCTCTCGACAATGCGCAGTTGTCGACTTGGGCTGCCGTCAGCAAGTATTTTGATCTGACTGTAGTGGCCACAACCAATAAGCGTCGTTCCATGGGATGTTTGCTGGTGAATTCCTTCTGTGAAAGCATCAATTACGACAAAGAGCTTCAGAAGCTGCTCAAAAATTATTACGGTGTCATCCGCAAGTCGTTGCTGAAAAGGCTCAGGGAGGCTGAGAAGGCCGGGGAATTGTCTAAGGGTCTGAATGCTGAACTGGCAGCTGATGTTTTGCTGAATCTGCTGAGCGGTTTGCGTGTACATTCCCGAGAAGGGAAAACCGGCAAACAACTTGCTGACGTTATCGCCTTCACACTGAAATCAGTGCAAGCGTAACGACTGCTGAGTGCTAGTCTGTCTGACAAGGGAGTTGCCCAGATTTTAAAACTACGCACTGAGCCGCTGGTCAGGTCGTAGTTTGCACGGCCGTATTGGCATGCGTCATGGAAATTTTGTTCAGGCTCTCGGTTGGCTGTTGTTGTGCATTATTATTCGGGTATACTTGGGCTCGGTTTAGTAAGAGATACATGTTCTCACTCGGTATACAGTTGAGCCGGGCTTGAAGAATAATCAACAGATAAGCGCATGAAATTCAGCTGCTTATAACTAAAAAACATACAAAAGTGGTAGATAACAATGAAAAAGCTGGGCGGCGGTAGAAAAAAAGACGAAGGTAATATTGACCTGACCCCAATGCTGGACGTGGTATTTATTCTTCTGATCTTCTTTGTTGTAACTGCAACATTCCTGTCAGAACAGGCAATTGACGCCGCCAGTAATGAAAATAATGATCAGCCCCCGCCCGAGCAGGATGACGAAAAGCGCAATATCCTGGTTGAGATTAGCCAGAATAATGAGATCACGCTCAACGGTGAACCACGCGCGATTCTCGAAAGCCAGTTGCGCGCTAACATCGACCGCCTGAAGGCTGAAAATCCGGCTGCGTCAGTGATCATTCGCCCGAATGAGCGCTCCAATGTGAACACACTGGTAATGATTATGGACGCTGCGCGACAGGCTGGCATCTCAGCAATTTCTATTGTTGAGCCGTAAGAATTATTGAATCGCAGCCACTGTGAATCAAGCAATGCGAATCAAGCACTGCGACTAACGTACAGTGATCAACAGACGGGCAAGTCGCGAGGCACGTCAGACCCATAAACGCACCCTCGGGTGCGTTTTGCGTTTCAAGGGCATAACCCATCATGCAGGCAGTGGCAGAAAAGCAGAGAACACTCTGGTTTGATTACGACGATGGCAGTTTGAAGGTCATTGATCAGACCTTGCTACCATTTGAATTTAAAGTACTTGCTCTTAATACACTGGCGGATGCTGTTGATGCGATTGTCACCATGAAAGTGCGGGGTGCACCGTTGATCGGTATCACTGCGGCTTTTGGTGTATACCTGTCATTGCGCTCCGACATGCATTCTTTGAATACGGCATGTGAGCAATTGGTAAAAACCCGGCCCACCGCGGTCAATCTGCGCTGGGCACTGGAGCGCATGCGCAGCGCATTGGAGCCGGTGTCTGTGCAACAGCAGCCACTGCACGCATTGCTGCTGGCCCAGCATCTTCTCGATGAAGATGTCGCAGCCTGTAGCGCTATCGGCAACTACGGCTTGCAATTGCTGCAGGATATTTTTCAGCAAAAGCAGGCGCGACACGGAATCGATACGGTACTTAATGTGTTGACACACTGCAATGCCGGTTGGCTGGCGACCGGCGCCTGGGGTACTGCATTGGCGCCGGTTTACAAAGCGCAACTCGCAGGATTACCCGTGCATGTCTGGGTGGATGAGACACGGCCGCGCAATCAAGGTGCGTCATTAACGGCATGGGAGCTTGGCCGCAGCCAGGTGCCTCACACGTTGGTGGTGGATAATGCCGGTGGGCATCTCATGCAGCATGGCCTGGTGGATGTCTGTCTGGTGGGTAGTGACAGGACTACATCAGCAGGAGATGTGTGCAATAAAATTGGTACCTATCTGAAAGCGCTGGCGGCGTACGATAATCAGATTCCGTTTTATGCTGCGCTACCGGTCTCAACAGTCGACTTTGCCAGTGTGGATGGTGTGCGTGAGATACCAATCGAGGAGCGTGCCGCCGCCGAGGTGACACATATACAGGGGCTGGATCAGGCGGGTGTTATCAGGCAGGTGCAAGTCTCTGCCCCTGGCACTGCTGTCAGCAACTTTGGATTTGATGTCACACCAGCCCGGTTGGTAAGCGGGATCATCACTGAGCTCGGCGTTTTTCCGGCCACGGCAGCGGGTTTATCGCACTTGCGGGAGCTTAGCCTGGAGGCCAGTTCAGGTGCCGGCCGCTAAGCACGTGAACGTGGATATGAAATACAGTCTGCCCGCCCATGTCGCCGGTATTGATGACAACCCGGTAGCCGTCGTCAGCAAAGCCTTGCTGATGCGCGATCTCTCTGGCACTGGCCAACAACTCTCCGAGTAGCGCCTGATCTTCGGGCGCAGCGGCGTTCAGACTGTGCAGGTGTTTTCTGGGAATGACCAGAATGTGTTGCGGCGCAGCCGGATTAATGTCGCGAAATGCGTAAACTCTGGGATTGCTGTAGACCTCAGTCGAGGGTATTTCGCCTGCCGCGATGCGGCAAAACAGGCATTGGCTTGTCATCAGTTGATCTCCTGCTTAGACTGCTTGCACGGTATGTAACCGCGGAGAAACATAACATGTTGTTTGTGCATTTTCATCGGCAGATGTTGGCGCTTTGGCTGGCTCTGGTCTGCCTGCTGTGTGGGCCCGCCATCGTTGGTCAAGCCCTGGCTGCAGAACTTCCAGTCTACGATTACCAGGTGATCAAGCGTTACCCGCATAACCCGCAGTTTTTTACACAAGGCCTGTTGTTTCATGAAGGCAAACTCTATGAAGGCACCGGCAGGCACGGACAGTCTGCCTTGATGCAGCTGGATATGGAGACCGGAGAGGTTGTCAGCAGACGCCCTCTGGGATCGCGATATTTCGGAGAAGGTATCGCGGTTGCTAATGGACAGCTTTTTCAGCTGACCTGGCGCGAGAATATGGTGTTTGTCTACGACGCGCAGACACTGACGCCCGTAACATCTCACTTTTGGCCGCAAGAAGGATGGGGTCTGACCTGGAACGGTGAGCACCTGATTCTCAGTGATGGTACCGATCAGTTGTATTTTATCGACCCGGAAACCTTTGTGGCTGAGAAACAGATCGCTGTGCGAGTGGGGGAGCAGCCGCTTCACCGGTTGAATGAGCTCGAATACATTGATGGTGAGGTCTGGGCCAATGTCTGGATGAGCCAGCAGATTGTGCGAATTGATCCGCAAAGCGGGCAGGTCACCGGGATTATAGATCTGACCGGACTGGCAGATCAGACACAAACCAACGGCAGTGATTCCGTGCTCAATGGTATTGCCTGGAACGAGCAAACCCGTCAGTTGATCGTCACCGGTAAGTTGTGGGCGCATCTGTTTGAAATTGAGCTGGTGGCAAGGTGATTCAACGCGCTGCGCGAGCAACGCTGCTGGCCGTTTTTCTGGCATTGATGTCCGCGTGTGACAGTGTGCATTTTTATGCACAGGCCGTGCATGGCCAGGCTGCGATACTGTTGTCACGCGAACCCATCAGCGATCTGCTGGACAGTGCTGACACGGATGATGAGTTACGTCGGCGGCTGACCTTGGTGGAATCTGCGCGCGTATTTGCAGAGCAAGAGCTGGGTTTGCAGTCCGGCGGCAGTTTCACCAGTTTTGTTGATGCCGGACGAGAGCATCTGGTGTGGAATGTGTTTGCTGCGCCAGCCGATTCGGTTGATCTGGTCAACTGGTGTTTTCCGGTGGCCGGCTGTGTTTCTTACCGTGGATACTTTTCTGAGCAGGCTGCTCAAAGATACGCAGATAAACTGACGCAGCAGGGCCTGGATGTTTATGTCGGGGGCGTCGATGCGTATTCGACACTGGGCTGGTTTGAAGATCCTCTTCCCTCAACCGTGCTCAGGCGCTCGGATACACAGCTGGCAGGATTGATTTTTCACGAACTGGCGCACCAGCGTGTTTACCTAGCGGGTAATACCCGTTTTAATGAAAGCTTTGCAAGCTTTGTAGAGCGGGAAGGATTACGTCGCTGGCTGGAGCATACGGGGCAGGTAGAACTTTATCAGCGTGCTATCGCGTCTCTTGAGGTTCAGCAGCGGTTTGCACAGTTTGTCGGGGCTTACAGGGAACAGTTGCGTACGCTTTATGCAGAATCAGCACCGGCTAGCGTGCAGCAGGCATCCAAGAACACCATCATCAACGAGATGCGCAGCGCGTGGACGCGGCATCAGGATGCTGCCTATTACACAGAATGGTTTGCGGGCGATATCAACAATGCCAAACTGGCAACAGTTGCTGCGTACTTTGATTGGGTGCCGGCGTTTGAACAGCTGTTTCTCAACTCAGGTCAACAATTTGAGGTATTTCTGACGCAAGTTGAAGCGATGACACACATGTCGGACGGTGACCGCCAACAGCAACTCAGTGCCTTGCAATCAGTGAGATTGCAAGGCTCAGATCTGGCAGTGATACGGACAAATTTTTGATCAGTTAACCTTGAGCGACCGTTGTGCTCAAGGCCAGTCGTGCCTCGATGTTTTGCACCAGTTCGCGGTAATACTGAGCGCTGGGATCGGTCTCTGCGGCACGCTGATATTGCACCAGCGCCTCCTGCAATTTACCTTCGCGCTCCAGTAATCTGCCCAGATTGCGATTCATAAAGGCATTATCCGGTATCGAGATTGTTGCCTGCTCATAAATGCGAATTGCTTTTTCTGCATCGCCGGCGTTGTCATAACGATTGGCCATCAGATGAATCTGTGACTCATCACGCGGGTCGGCTGCAATTGCGCGGATGTCGTAATCGATTGACTCTTCGAAACGTTCTGCCCTGCGCAGCAATTCACCAATGGTCTTCAGTGACGCTATCAGTGGCGTGCCTGGCTGGTTGTTCTGCAAGGTTATAAAACGCGCCAGCATGGTAATGGCGTCGTTGAACTGCTCTTTACTCAAATAAATATTCGCCAGATTCCGGTAAGCATCAGCCATATTGGGGTCAGCAGCAATGGCCAATTGGTACTCTGTGACGGCTTCGTCAAATCGCTCCATATTGTTGTAAGTGTTGGCTCTGCGGTAATGGCGTTGCGCCAATTCGTTGGTTGACGCCAGCGCCTGATCCTGCTGCGTTCCACCGGTCTGTTGTGCAACAGCGCCCGTTGAAAAGACACCGGCGGTCAGAGTGGCGATGGCCAGACTCAGTCCCAGTACTTTGAGCGTAGCGCCAGATAGTATGTTCATATAAAAAACCTGTCCCAAAAAATGTTGTATCAATACTAACGATACCAGCTGTAATCAAACCATGAGTAAGCATATTAAAGGTGTGATAATTTGTGACACGGCCAGCTGGATCCCTCATAAGTTTTAATTATAATCCGGTAGAGTTTACACTCGGAGTGGTTTTTTGCAGGAACGTACCCTATGTCTGATTTACATGTCATCGCCGGCCCTCATGCGCTTCAACATCTTCAGAAAAATGGTCTGCGCGCGCAAGACGTCAGTTGGCTGGCAGGTGCATCGGGTGGTCCCAAGTGGTTTGTTCTCTATGGCATGGACAAATATCTTGCGGGTGAATTTTTTACCACAGGCCAGCAGCCTTTGCGCATGATAGGTTCATCTGCCGGTGCCTGGAGGCTGGCTTGTTATGCGCACTCGGATCCGGTATCTGCGCTACAGCGACTGGCCATGCGCTACGCCGGGCAGGTGTACTCTGATCATCCGGACAGGCATGAAATCAGCCGTGAGGCGAGGGCGATGCTGGATCTGATGCTCGGGGACAGCGGGGCCTCAGCTATCGCCACAAATCCGCACAGACGTCTTTATGTCATTGCCGACCGCGCTCGTAGGCTGGTGCGTTCAGACAGGCAATGGCCGTTAAATGCCGGCCTGTTGGCGGCAGCACTGTCCAATCTGCTGAGTCGCAAATTGCTGACACAGTTTTTTGAGCGTCATGTGTTTCACAACGCGCTGGACAAACCGGATATGAACTGGCTGCAGGATATGCCAACAACGTGGTTGCCGCTGCGGCAGGATAACGTCAGAGAAGTATTGATGGCGACCGGATCCATTCCTCAGATCATGGAGTCAGTGCGTGACATACCCGGTAGTGAAAAAGCGGTTTATCGCGATGGAGGCATTACTGATTATCATCTGGATCTGCCTTTTAATACCCGTCCGGGACTGGTACTGTACCCGCACTTTTACGCGGGCCTGGTGCCTGGCTGGTTTGACAAATTTGTGGCCTGGCGTCGCGTAAATCCACGCTACTTTGATAATGTGGTGATGTTGTGTCCGTCACGAGCGTTTGTTGAAAGCCTGCCCTTCGGAAAAATTCCGGACCGGAACGATTTTCGTCGCATGTCTCAGACACGCCGTGTCGAGGTTTGGCACAAAGTGCTGGAGCAGAGCGAGCGGCTGGCGGAGGCACTGCGTGAACTGGTGATTCATGGCAGGGGGATCGAGCGGTTGCAACCGTTTACCACTCGCCGCAGCGGCCATCTTTAAAGAGCATGATAGTGGTATACCGGGCATTAATCGCCCGACCATTTTATACCCGGAAGAGCAGTTATATGAACAGAGTAAGGGTGCGTGTATTGATAGCGGCAACGTTGATGCTGAGTTTGACGGCGTGCCTGGCAACGGTAGTTGGCACGGCCGTGGATGTCAGCCTTGAAGTCGCGAAAGTGCCGTTTAAAGTCGTAGGTGCTGCTATCGATGTTGTTACTGACGATGAAGAAGACAAGGATGAGGATTGAGTGAGCACTAAAGACGTCAGCCCGCAAGCCTATGGCATTGCGGAACACTTTCAGCATTGGCAGGGTGACTGTGCTGAAGATCACAATGGTCCGTTCTTTTTTGCCGTGGACAATGATCAGGCAGAGTCAGTCACCACCGCATTCAGGGTCAGAACCGAAAACTGCAACGCCCACAAAACCTTGCATGGCGGTATTTTGATGATGTTCGCCGACTATACCTTATGTATTGCCGCGATTGGCGGTAGCCAAGAGGCGGTGGTGACGGTCACCTGCAACAATGAGTTTGTCGGCCCGGCCTTTGACGGTGATCTGGTGATCGGGCGTGGCGAGGTAACCCGTAAAGGCGGTTCACTGATTTTTGTCAGAGCGGTTATTGAAGTCGACGGTAAACCCATTTTGACCAGCAGCGGCGTGGTCAAGCGTGTTAAACGCCGGGAGTCGTGAGTTGGTATACCCGCGCCGCCGTGCCGTAAAACAGCGCATGTTTATCGTCTTCACTGAAGTCTGCCACCAGCTTTTTAAACGCATTCCATAAAACCGGGTAACTGATGGACAGCCGGTCTACCGGGAAGTTGCTTTCAAACATGCAGCGTTGTGGTCCGAAACACTCAATGGTGTGCAGGTAATACTTTTTTTGCCAACGCACCAGTTCATCGGAGTCCGCCGGCCGGTCACGCTTATCCCAGCCAAAACCATTATCCGGCATCGCCAGACCGCCGAGTTTTGCCACCACATTGGGTGAGCGGGACAGGCGTTTTATATCTTCTTTCCACTGACTGAAGATGGCATCGCGCGAGCCTTTGTAAACACCCACACCGAGCGGCGTTCCGAAGTGGTCCAGCACCAGGGTGGTTTCCGGCACCGCTTCGGCAAGATCACAAAAATCGACATTCTGGTGATGGTAATGCCAGGTGTCGTAGGTCAGACCCAGTTCGCCGAGCAAGCGCAGGCCTTTGCGGAAGTCTTCTCTGCCATACAGGTAGGGTGGCGCTCGCCCCGGGATCAGCAGATCTTCAGGTCGTGAATCACGTGCGCCGGCGTGTCGGATACCTTTGAGCAAGGAACCAGCAATCTCCCGATGCTGCGCGATCACCGATTTAAGCAGTTCAGGCTGCTCACCCAGGCACAGGTTGACGTTGGCAACAATGCCGTTCACCCGCGCCTGGTCTGCATAGCTGCGACTGGCGGCGGCGATATCAGTAATCGCGCGGGTTTCACCCAGAGACTGCAGATGTTCAGGGGCGTCTTTGTCGTAAAAGGCGTGACATTCTATAAAGACCGTCTGCTCAACATTGTGGCCGCTGTTGGTGTCAGCAAAATATTCGTCCAACAGATAATCGCGATTAAAGCGCTTGCGCCACAGATGATGGTGGGGATCGATAATGCGGCGCCCGGGTTCAATGATCTGTTCACTGACCTGACTTAGCCACTCATCGCTGCCAGGAACACAGGTTGCAGTGTGCTGATTCATGTTGCCCGCTCTGTCAGTTGATGTCGGGTCCCATGCTACACCAGTGCGCTGCAGGTCTGTAGTCTGCAGCGCTCGGGTGTTTGAGTAGGATCAATAAATTGACCGGCAGTCGGTGGTCTTAGTCGTAGCGATAGCCACGACGCGGTTTGATCGGCGCCAGCAGGAAGTAGAATATCCACGCAAACCATGACAGGAAGATGATTGCAAGAATCCAGGCCGCTTTTTCGCCACCGGTCGTTTTATCGGAATTCAGAATCAACAGAATCGGCAGCAGCCAGATAAATACCGCGCCTAACAGCACCATCAGACCCAGTCCTGCTCCAATCAACGGTAATGCCAGCACAAATAACGCTGCAAAAACGATCAATGTGCAGATATTTTTGATGATATTCATTTCGTTAGGCTCCAACCGGTCTGACGTGCCGGAAAACGGCGTTGTATCACAGTGACAAGGTGTGTTGAGTTTTGTCACAGTGTATTAAGCGAGAACCGTGCCAATAATAAAAACGTTATAAAACATTGTGTTGTATAAAATCATGGCTTGGGTAAGTGAGCCGGATCACCAATTGTTGGATATCCGGCTTACTTTTTGGTCAAAACCTTGTTGTTAGCACATTGCTTGTATCAAAAAGGGGCCAGGTTGCTGATAACTGCGGTTCAGCAATGTGCACAACTCTTCAGCAGTGCGCGCAGTGGCAGCGGGCACACCCATGCTGTTGGCCATCATGGCCCAATCAATATCGGGATTGCCGATGTCAAACAAGCTGGCAGCGATGGGGCCGACCTCAGTGACTCCCAGGCGAGCATACTCGACATTAAGAATGTTGTATTTGCGATTGGCAAAAATCACGGTAGTCACATTCAGTTGCTCCCGGGCCTGTGTCCACAAACTCTGAATGGTGTACGCCGCGCCACCATCGCCCAGTAATGCCAGCACTCTGCGCTGCGGGCAGGCTAATGCTGCGCCGGTGGCCACCGGGCTGCCTTGCCCGATAGAACCCCCCGTCAGACTCAGCCAGGAATGTGGTGCAGCGTTCTGGCAGGCGGGTTGTGCTGCGTTGCCAAGGCCGGAATCAGTGGCCACAATCGCGTGATCGGGCAGCGTTGCAGCAATTGCCTGAATCATATTGCGGGTGTTCATCTCTCCGCTTGGCAGGGCGAGCTCGGCACGTGCAAAGTACTTTGCAGTGGATGCAGAGGCGCCCAGATGCTCGGCAAGTTGCTGCAGGGCGTCCAGCGCATTTTCTTCAATCCGCGCCAGTGTATGAACCTGGCAGCCTTCGGGAACCAGTCTGCTGGGAGTCGTGCGGTAGGCAAAAAAGCTGGCGGGAGCTTGTGCGCCAACCAGAATCAAGTGTTGTACGCCTGCCAGTGACGCCAGAATGTGTTCTGGGAAATAAGGCATGCGCTCAACTTCGATGGCACCTGCGCCGCCGTCAACCCGCCCCGGAAAGGTGCCCGACATGATGCGGCAACCGGTTTTGGCGGCGATTTTTCCTGCCTGTTGCAGCGACGCCGTGTGCACACCATCGTGTTCCAGAATCATGACGCATTTTTCGCCCGACGCCAGAACACTGGCAACACGGGATATGTTACTGCTGTCGACCACAGCCCGCTGAGGCAAACCATTCACCTTGGCGCGGCCAGGTGAGTCGCCCCAGGCTGCATCGGCGCCCAGTATCAGCGTTGATATCTGCCCCTGAGATCCCGGCGTGGCACGCAAACTGGCGGTATACGCATCCGCGCCGTCCTGTGCCAGCGTCTCTGCCGTGCTACAGGATTTTATCCAGCAGGAGAAGTTTCGTGCCAATGTGTCAATGTCTGAGGTCAGCGGAGCATCAAAACCGATGTGAAACTGTGGGTGGTTGCCCACCAGATTGATAATCGGTGTGCCGGCCTTGCGTGCGTTGTGAAGATTGGCAATGCCGTTAGCCAATCCAGGTCCCAGATGCAACAAGGTTGCTGCAGGCTTGCCTGTCATGCGTCCGTAACCGTCCGCCGCACCGGTGCAGACACCTTCAAACAGTGCCAGCACACTGCGCATCTTGGGGACCTGATCCAGTGCCTGTACCAGATGCATCTCTGAGGTGCCGGGATTAGCCAGACATAGTTCAACGCCACAATCGGCGAGTGTTTCAATAAGCGCTCTGGCACCATTCATGGCTCTTTCTCCAAGGGGATAGACTGATCAAGGCGGTTATCATAGGCATTGACCCGACACTCGGCAAGGCGGACGGCAGTGGATACCGGACTGAATGCTTGATTGGGCAACTTTCTTTGATATGATGGCGCTGTTTTTGACGTACCCAACAGCAGTGCAAATTTCACTACCAGTAGCTTCGCAGATCATTGACTTCCTCCAATCCAATAGTTGAAGCCCTCGACGGCTTGTCTCAGGGAAAGCCTGTGCATCGAAGACATCACACAACTGTGCTTGTGGGTTTGTTGCTTGCGCTTGGCATCCTGTGGTCAGCTGTACTGCCTGCACAGGTAGATAATCTGCCCGCTGACAACGCTGTTCAACTCACTGCGCAGGGACTGCCCGTCATCGATGAAGCAAGGTCCATCCGCTTACCCGCAGACTGGAACCGTGTGCAGTTTTTTCTGATCACCGTGGATGTGGGTAATCGTCTCTGGGATAACTTCGGGCATACAGCGCTGCGAATGGTTGATGAAAATTCCGGCACCGATATTGTCTTTAATTGGGGACTGTTTGATACCAGTGTTGGTTACCTGCGCTTCGGTGCAAATTTTGCCCGCGGTGTCATGGAGTATCAGCTGGGTGTGTCGCCACCACACTGGGAGCTTTCCCGTTATCAGGGCGAGGCGCGCACTGTCTGGCAGGACCGAATTACGTTGACCAATGCCCAGAAGCAGCAACTGTATCAGCGACTGTCATGGAACCTGAGATCCGAAAACATCGTTTACAGCTATGACTATTTTTTTGATAACTGCACCACACGTGTCCGCGACTATCTAAACGAGGCGCTGAGCGGCACACTGGCTGATCGCAGTCAGACGCTGGTGCCAGAGACCTTCCGCGATGAAGTGCAGTCGCATTATGCCAGCCTGCCGTTGATTGCTCTGTCTCTGGATGTGTTGATGAACGAACGCATAGACCGGCAGATGAGTCAGTGGGAACAAATGTTCTTGCCTGCCAGCTTGCGCGATCAGCTCGGGCGCTTGGGATTATTGACTGATACTGAGGTATTGGCGCAGTTCACGCCCCCGCAAGACCGCTACAGTCCCTACCTTGCCTCCAGTCTGCTGATGCTGCCGTTGTTGCTGTTGTTGTTGTGTGTGCGCAAGGCTTCAATTGCATCATTTTCAAGTCAACCCGGGTTTACACTGCGACTGCCATCGCTAAGCTACCGGCTGCTGGGTTTGACAGGTCTGGTGATCAGTTTGTTCAGTGGTGTTTACGGCACGATTATGCTGTTGGGCTGGTTGTTCTCATCCCATCAGGATATGCATGCGAATATCAATCTATTGTTATTCTGGCCAACTGACTTGATGGGTCTGCTGCTGGCAACACGCTGGACTCTCATGGGCAAAGCGCCGACCGTGACCCGCGGTAAAAATCAGTTTGTGATGATTTATATGGCATTGCATTTGCTGGCAGCTATTGTTTACGTGTTTTTGGGGCTGACCGGGTTAACCCGGCAAGATACCTTGTCACTGATGGTATTTGTGATGCCGGTGCTGGTTCTATTTGCGCTGATTTTATCCGCGGCAGGTTTGCGGTCGGTGCGTTCTCTGCGCTTTA
This sequence comes from Gammaproteobacteria bacterium, assembly GCA_041306975.1. Lineage (GTDB taxonomy): Bacteria > Pseudomonadota > Gammaproteobacteria > Pseudomonadales > Pseudohongiellaceae > Pseudohongiella. The sequence continues at coordinate 41,659 of JBFZEG010000179.1, forward strand.
CTTGAGCGTATCGTAAAACATCACAATCAGCAGCACCCCCAGAGCGATGCGGTAAATCACAAAAGGCTGCATCCCCATGCGTTGGATAAATGCCAGAAAATAATAAATGCACAGGTAGGCACTGATACCTGACAAGACAACGCCTGCCGCCATCGCCGTCCAATCGACGGGTGTGTCGCTGCTAAGCAGTTCTATGCTCAGCAATCCGCAGGCAATCAGAATCACCGGAATGGAGAGCAGAAACGAAAAACGTGCTGCTGCCTCGCGGCTCAGTCCGAGAAAAAGCGCTGCAGTGATCGTGATACCTGAGCGTGAGGTACCTGGGAACAGAGCGATTGCCTGTGCTATTCCAATCATCAGCACGTCCTTCCAGTTCAGTTGGCGCTCTGTTCGTTTGCCGCGATGTTTCCAGTCTGCCCAGCCCAGCGCCAGGCCAAACACAATCATGCCGGCTGCCAGATACAGCGGTGAGCGCAGCACGTCTTCAATAACGTCCTGAAACGCGAGGCCTGCCAGGCCAACAGGAATTGTGCCAAACAGAACAGCCCACGCCAGTTTTGCATCAGCGTCAAGTTGACGAGTATAGAGCGAGCGTGTCCAGCTGTGTGTCATCGCCAGAATGTCCCGTCTGAAAAATACCAGCACTGCGGACAGGCTGCCCAGATGCAACGCGACATCAAAGGCCAGGCCCTGATCTTCCCAGTCGGTGAACACCGGCACCAGTATCAGATGTGCTGAGCTCGATACCGGCAGGAACTCTGTTACGCCCTGCACAACCGCCAACACAATTATCTGCAGCCATTCCATTTAGTGTTCTCCCGGACCTGCGCGCCGCGCCATTATCAACTAATACCTTTCCGGGTCAACCATCGGTGCCCAATTGCCCATAAACTGTGCTCCATCCGCCACAATGCTGGCACCATTGATGTAGCGAGCGGCCGGAGAACACAGAAACAAGGTTATGGCCGCCATTTCTTCGGCGGTGCCCATGCGATGGGCGGGCACATCCCGCAGCGTACTGTCTGCCAGATCAGCATACTCGGCCGAGGCAAATTCTTCTTCATGGACACCGCGGGTATCGATTGTGCCGGGTGCCAGCGCGTTGATAGTGACACCGTGACGGGCCAGATAATAAGACATCGATTGTGTCATGCTTACCACGCCAGCCCGCGCAGCACCGGAATGGACAAAGGGCGGGGCGCCGCGATTAAACGAATAAACATGCACGATGTTGACAATGGCGCCACTGCCTTGTTTGACCATCAGCGGCGAGACCCGGCTGCACATGTTCCAGGTACCATTCAGATTCAGATCAACAACAGCTCGCCAGCCGTTATCGCTGATTTCTGACGGACGTGCCGGAAACTGGCCGCCCGCGTTATTAATCAGGAAGTCGATTTGCCCAAAGGTGTCGAGACTGCGCTGGAGCAGACTTTCCACCTCACTGGTGTTGCGGATATTCATTGGTACAGCAAGGCAGCTGGCTCCGAGTGCACGGATTTTCGCCGCGGCAGGCAGCAGATTCTCTTCACGGCGGCTGGCGATCACCACATTGGCGCCCAGTTGCGCAAACGCCTCGGCGATCGATTGCCCGATGCCACGCCCTCCGCCGGTGATCAGCGCAGTCTTTCCTGTAAACAGACCCGGCGCGAAGGTGTCCAGTGGTGATGACGCTTGCATAGATAATCCTTGTTTAGTGGTATTGATGCGTCATTGAACATGAAATTGTCATGTGCACTCAGCAACATCATTGACCGCCGATGATAGCGAGGTCTGTGCAGGGCTAGCCAGTTAAAGAAGCTTTTTTGTCATAGAACAACTGCTCGGGTTTTCCGTTTTCAATGCGCGGGAAAAGTGGTAAAGTCGCTGCCGTTGCGATCTGACGTTGACGTTACCGACCCGTTCTGGTCGATGAACTAAAGCGTAAAAATTTGCTTAACCAATGGCAGGCCGTCATCGCCAAAAATTTACATCCATATGATATTTAAATTGTTTCTGGGAGAATCTCTGTGAATGCTGATTTCACTGCTGAAGATTTGAAGTTTCAGAAAGAAGTTCAGGACTTCTTGAAGGCGGAGTTTCCGCAGGATATCAAACACAAAGTCGACAACGGCATCCGTCTGGAAAAGGACGACTTCGTGCGCTGGCAGAAAATTCTTAACAAGCGTGGGTGGATTGCACCCAACTGGCCAAAGGAGTACGGCGGTACTGGCTGGACACCAACCCAGAAGTATATTTTTGCGATGGAGATGGGGCTTTACGGCGCCATGGCGCCAGTGGCATTTGGTGTGAATATGGTCGCGCCGGTCATCTATACCTACGGAAGCGAAGAGCAGAAAAAGCGCTTCCTGCCCGATATTCTGGAGAGCAATGTCTGGTGGTGCCAGGGGTACTCTGAGCCCAATGCCGGTTCCGATCTGGCGTCTTTGAAAACCACAGCCACGCGCGATGGTAATCATTACGTTGTGAATGGTACAAAAACCTGGACCACATTGGGTCAGCACGCGGACTGGATTTTCTGTCTGGTGCGGACCGACATTACCGCCAAAAAGCAGGAAGGCATCAGCTTTCTGCTGATCGATATGCAAACCCCCGGGATCAAAGTTTCCCCGATTTACCTGCTGGACGACGAACCGGAAGTCAACGAAGTACATTTTGATAACGTGCGTGTACCGGTTGAGAACCTTATTGGAGAGGAGAATCAGGGTTGGACCTATGCCAAGGTGCTGCTGACACACGAGCGCACCAACATTGCACAAGTGCCAAACTCCAAACTGAAACTGCGTAAGCTGCGCGATCTGGCGGAAAAAACCCCGGACGGTTTTGGCGGCAATTTGTTGAATGATCAGGTGTTCTCCCGCAAATTGGCTGAGGTTGAGATTCAGGTGCTGGCACTGGAGTTCGCTGAGCTGCGAACGCTGGCGGCTGTCAGTGTTGGCAAGGCGCCTGGCCCGGAATCATCCATCCTGAAAATTGTAGGTACTGAAGCTACCCAGTTTATTGATGAGTTGTATATGGAAGTTGCTGGTTATCACAGTCTGCCGCACGTGCCTGCCCAGTTTGCAGAAGGGTTTAGTGGTGAGCGTATCGGTACAGGTTCTTTGGTGAACAGCGCTAATGTGTATTTCAACAACCGTAAGAAGTCGATTTACGGCGGCTCCAACGAAATACAGAAAAACATTATCAGCAAGGCTGTGCTGGGCCTGTAATAGCACACTGGCCATCCACCGGGTCAGTTGATCTGAACTGGTAACTCAAACAGATAGGGATACAGAAGAGGAAACATCGTGGATTTTTCTTACAGTGATGAGCAGCAGATGCTGCAGGACAGTGTGCAGAAGTTTGTTTACAGCCAATACGACTTCGATACACGTCGCAAGATTATCAACAGTGACGCAGGATACAGTGCTGAGTATTGGTCCCTGTTCGCGGAATTGGGCTGGTTGACAGTGCCCTTCAGCGAAGAGGATGGGGGCTTTGGCGGCTCTGCAGTGGATCTGATGGTGGTGATGGAAGAATTTGGCAAAGGCATGGTGATAGAGCCGTTTCTTGCGACCGCAGTAATTAGTGGTGGCTTGATCGGTAAATTGGGCAGTGCCGCGCAGAAAGAAGCGCTGCTATCGGCCGTGATGGAAGGATCACTGCAGCTCGCCACGGCGTATGCTGAAGCCGACAGCCGCTACAACCTTGCCAGTGTTGGCACCACGGCGCGCAAACAGGGTGATTCTTACCTGATTAATGGCAGCAAGGTTCTGGTGTTAAACGCCCCCGCTGCTGACAAACTGCTGGTGATTGCCAGAACCTCAGGCGATAAATTTGATCGTGAGGGTATTACAGCGTTTATCGTCAACGCCAACGCTGCCGGCGTTTCAAAAAACAGCTATACCGCTGTGGATGGTCACCGCGCTGCAGAGGTGCACTTTACTGATGTCCTGGTATCTGCTGATGACAGGCTGGGCGTTGAAGGCGGTGCCTTGGCTGCACTGGAAGCAACCATTGATCGTGCGGCGCTGGCAGTCAGTGCTGAAGCCATCGGTGCGATGGATTGTCTGTTGAAGAAAACTGTTGAGTACGCCAAAACCAGAAAACAATTTGGTGTGGCAATTGGTACGTTTCAGGCGTTGCAGCACCGCATGTCAGAAATGTTTATTGAGTGCCAGCTGGCGCGTTCTATAGTCATCATGGCGGCCATGATACTGGATACCGATGGAGCGCCCGCGGAGAAAGCCAAAGCAGTTGCTGCAGCCAAAGCGCGTGTGGGCCGTGCGATGCGTAAAGTCGGTCAGGAAGCGGTGCAACTGCATGGTGGTATCGCAGTGACCGATGAGCTGGATGTTGGACACTACTTCAAGCGTGTCACCACCATAGAAAATCTGTTTGGCAATTCTGACTATCAACTGGCTCGCTTTGCATCACTGTAAGTAAGCGTGTTTGATCGTCAAAACAAATGGGGCTGACTGCTGAGGCAGTTGAGCCCCTTTTTTT
>JBFZEG010000016.1:0-8019 GCA_041306975.1 Gammaproteobacteria bacterium
GCGATAAACAACAGGTCATTGACCAGCGTCCCGGATAATCCGGTCACAGAGAGAGCGCCCACAATCAAGCCTACACCCGCCATAATCGCCAGCAATTCAACCAGCAATTTGCCGCATGCCACCAGGAAATCACCGGCCTGATTCAAATTCCAGCGATTTTTAGGTGACAACTGGTTCAGCACCAAGAGCATGCCGGTGGCATAAAACGGTGCCACGGCCTCGCGCTGCAAAAACACCAGCAGAAAGATCAATACCACAAACGAGGCCATGTAGAACCAGCCCTCGCGAATGGTATCGCTTAACCTAGGAAGCTCTTCGCGCGGTGTCCCTTGCAAGCCATGTCTGGCCGCGTACGCGTCAATCTGCACAAAAAGACCGAAAAAATACAACAATGCGGGGATCGTGGCCGCGATCGCCACATCGGAATAAGGCACATTCAAAAAGGTTGCCATGACAAACGCGGTCGATCCCATGATCGGCGGCAACAACACGCCTCCTGTTGACGCACATGCCTCCACACCGGCCGCATATTCACGGGAAAACCCGGTCTTTCTCATCGCAGGAATTGTTAACGGGCCGGTCGACAGCACGTTGGTGATAACACTACCGCTCATCGACCCCATCAATCCACTGGACACAATGGCTACTTTTGCGGATCCGCCGCGCACATGACCAAAGCCGGCAAACGCCAGATTGATAAAAAACCGCCCGCCTCCCGTATGCTGCAACGCGACACCGAAAATCAGAAAACCTATCACCAGCTGAGCAAACGCACGGAATGGCAAACCGAGAATGCTCTCAATACTCATCACGTGGTAGGACGCCGTCTCAGCTGCCGTCGACGCCATTCCCGAAATGGGGCCGGGCATCTGATCTGCAAAAATCGGATAAACTGAAAACACCAGCACCATCCAGAACAGTGTGGCACCCCCGCAGCGGCGAATCGCTTCCAGAGCCATCGCCCACAACAGGTAGCTCATCAACACCGCGGTGTCGGGTGCAGAAAACTCCCAGCCATAATCCAGCATGGTTTCAGAGTTAACAAAAAAGTATATACAAACACTGAAGGTTGCCAGGCCCAGCACAATGTCATACCAGTAGCGGGTGGCATTTTTAAAGGGCGGATAAATCAGAAAGCTGAACGGCAACAGCAGAGCCAGCAGCGCATAGTAATAGTGATTTTGTACGGTAATGACAAACTCCATCAACGGCCGTTCGGAGAACAGCCGCAACGAGTCCATGGCCAGGAAGACGCTAAATACTGCTGCGATCGCGACCAGCCATCGCAGCGTTGTTGGCATATTGGCCGAGGATCTTACCTGACGTGACACGGCCATGTTGTTCTGAGTACTGGTATCGCTCACGGTTCAGTTGTTTCCCATATTGGCTCGAATCCAGCGGCGCGCAGGCGTTCTGCACGAAGCAGATGCCAGGCTGCCAGAAACTCCTGCTGATCGCCAATGCGTTGGCCGGTGACCTCGGCCCAGGCAACTGCAAGCACATCTTGCCGCCGAATCAACTCGGCGTTATGTGCTTCGTAGGCATCCGTCCACACGCCGATTTCTTTCCAATAGCGCACCGCACCTTCGTGATAAGGCACTACCCAGTCGAACACCTGAAACTCCAGCGCCCAACCAATCGCACCAGGGTCCGCATCTTTATAGGCGTCGTAATTCTCATGCATAACCCGCGTCAGCCAGTAGACGGTGTTTTCATCCTGATCCGCCTGCGTTATCAGTATCGGGTAAGGATATGTGCCCGCTTCCTGAGGATTTTCGTCACTGATACCCGCACCGCGAGTGGCGTTATACTTGGTGAAGTACGGTGCGACATTTAACAATCGCTCCCAGCAGCCTTCATCATCGTGTGGCGCAGGCAACCACGCGATACCGCGCGGTGATGCCTCAAGACGGCGGGTTGGCCCTGACACCGTTGTGCCAAAAGCGACATCGACATCACCATTGATAATACCCTCCCAGGATGCGTCGTATCCTGGAAAATCAACCCGCACAACATCATCCCAGGTCAATCCACCACAGGCGAGATAGGCTTCCATCGAGATGTTAAGGGCAGGTGCCGCGCGCACAAAAGGCACGCGCCGGCCACGCAACTCGGCAAAGCTGGAAACGCCAATATCGGCAGCAACGGCCACCGCCTGATTACTCAGTCCGCTGGAACTCATCACCATCCTCAGTGGTTGGGGCCCCCACTCCGGATCAGCAAACTGATACACACCTTCTTGAGCAAAATACGTGGCAACACCATTGGCGGAAAATTGTACCCGACCAGTCTTCAGCGGCAAGAGCCTTGAAACATCATTCTGACCGGGGATGACTCTGAGTGTGACGTCATACTTCTCACGCAGCATGGCGCCAATCGCAACTGACTGGTTATAGCCTGTTGTCCCAAGATTGTACGCCGTCCATGCCATTTGCTCGGGTAATTGCGGCTCGGAATCCTGCGCAAAAACCGCGCTGCTGGCGGCTGTGATTGAAACTCCCATCACGGCTGTGCTTAGGCCTTTCAACAGCCCGTGAACCAATGAGTAAGATATTGCGCCGCGCAAGGCGCTCAAGTGCTTGAGTTGCATTATTATTCTCCCGAATGGGCATGTTGCGAAGTGGCCAAAGATTATCAGGGACAGTAACACAGTGGAAGAAATATGCGATACTTCGCCGCGAAGACGTGGCAACCAGCCACAAAAGATTATTTTCGGAGAATTATGGCAAAGCTGACAATCAACAGCCTGCTGCGAGAAGCAGTGTCTGTTAGCGGAAAAAATCTTCCGTCCGGCAAATGGATGGAAGTAGAGGCTAATTCAGTGGTGGCACTGATCAGGGCGCTTGAGAAACTTTACCCGGGCTGCGGTCCGGCCTTAACAATAGCATCGGTTGCCATAGACGGCGACATCTACAGTGATGCGCTAACGGAACCTTTGGATGAACTCAGTGAGGTTGTGTTTATTCCATCGATTGAGGGCGGTTAACCGCCCTCTCTCGTTTTGCTTGTTGCGCACTACTTTTACTGACGAACACCACTGACAGCGATAGGTCCAAAGTCAGTATTAAACTGACCGGCAAGTTGGTCGCCTGTCACGGTGCCATTAAACGCCAGCGTAATGCTCTGGCCTTGTGCGTCGATTGTGGTGCTGAACTGCACAGCTTCGCCATCAACAGTGATGCCGTTGAGAGCAGCAGAACCCAACTCTGTTGAGCTCATATCGCCGGTCATGTCAGGGTTGATGTTCAGATTGCCAGCCATAGACCCAACCGGTGTATCAATGGTAATTGCCCAGGCGCCGACCAGCGGGTGAGGAGCGGAGGTGCCAGCACATGCAGTCAGCAGCAAGGCTACAGCAAAACCCATCACCAAGGATCCTAATTTTGTCTTCATTGCGAATTCCCCTTAAAAGAATTTTTGGTATTCAAATGTTATTCAGAACTTTAAAATTGTCACCCGACAGCACGTGTTCACGCAGGAACCAAGGCATACGCTGTTTCGTTTAACACTGCATTGTTAAATTCCTGGAAAACCACTCGCTTAAAATGCAGCGAGTACTGTGATATCGAAACAACATTGGGTCAACGCATTTTCGGCAGTTGTACCAAAAATAGTGACCAATGGCCTATCAGTTTTCGGCAAAGCATCTATGTCTGCATTTAATGCTGTGCTACAAAGGCGACAGCGTAAATCCAGACTACCTGCACAATGCCAACAGCTTACTTAAAACTCTAGCCGACAAGAGGCGTATTATGATCGAACTTCAAATCAACGGAGAGACGAGGCAACTCGATATTGAACCGGAGATGCCCTTGTTATGGGCATTACGTAATGAATTGCGCTTGGTTGGCACCAAGTTCGGTTGTGGAATCGCAGCCTGCGGGGCATGCACAGTGCATGTCAATGGACAGGCGGTGCGCAGCTGTGTAACGCCCGTCAGCGCTGTGCAGAACACGCAGATCACAACAATAGAAGGGCTCTCGGCCAGTGGTCTAACCCCAGTACAGCAGGCGTGGATTGCCCACCAGATCCCTCAGTGCGGTTATTGTCAGTCCGGCATGATCATGGCAGTGAGCGCGCTGCTGGACAGCAATCCGAACCCCGACGAGCAGGCGGTTGCCAGCAGCATCAGCAATGTGTGCCGCTGCGGAACGTATCCACGCATCAGCAAAGCCATCGCTGAACTGATCGCAACGCGTCCAGCAACGCCGTTTGTAGACGCCACTGTGGAGACTAACGTATGAACATTTCACGCAGACGTTTTTTATTAGGCGCAGCGGTTGCAGGCGGTGGATTGCTGCTGGGTTATGCCAGCACGCGCCCCAGCCGACAGAGCATTGTTAACCGTGATTTTGCGCAGCAAGGTCAGGCGTTCCTGACCACCTGGCTGCGAATTGATCCAGATAATATAGTGACCGTCATTGTGCCGCATTCAGAAATGGGGCAGGGTGTTTTAACCTCATTGCCAATGATGGCGGCTGATGAGCTTGATGCCGATTGGGCGAATGTGCGTGTTGAGCAGGCACCGGCCACGGACCTGTATGCCAACGGCGTACTGGTTAAAGGTTTTGCCGCATCGCTGGGCTTTACCGCCCCGGCTTTTCTGAACCGGACTATGGATTTTGTCACTTTAAAAGCGGCAGAAATTCTCAACATGCAAATCACCGGTGGCAGCAGCTCAGTGCGCTTTACCGGTGAACTGGGCATGCGCGCAGCAGGCGCTGCTGCCCGGGAAATGTTGGTAAAAGCAGCCGCAGAGCAGTGGGACGTGCCCGCCTCAGAAATTACCACACGCAACAGCCGTGTGTACCATGATGCCAGCAGCCGCAGTCTGAGTTATGGCGAACTGGCGACTGCGGCCGCTCAGTTCGAGCCTTCACGCACCCCGGTTCTGAAACGCCCGGATCAGTTCACCCTGATGGGTACATCAGTTCCGCGCGTGGATATCCCGGCCAAAGTGGACGGCACCGCCATGTTTGGTATTGATGCCATGCCTGAGGGCATGCTTTACGCAGCCGTCACCACATCACCTGTATTTGGCGGACAATTGCAGAGCGTTGGCAACAAAGATGCCGCTCTGCAACAACGCGGCGTTGTGCGGATTGTTGAGCTGGCCGATGCTGTCGCCGTGGTCGCTGATAACTACTGGCGAGCCAGCAAAGCGCTGGCGATGTTGCAGCCAGTGTTTACCGCCACTGATGCAGACAACCGCAACAGCAGTGACATCTTTGCCGATTACAATGCTGCGCTGGATAACGGCGAGCGTAATGAAGATGTGTTGCTGGGGGATGCTGAACTGGCCTTGGCTAATGCAGCGGAAGTTATCAGTGCAAACTACCGCGTACCGTTTCTTGCTCACGCCGCCATGGAACCGATGAACTGCACGGTGCTGTTCCGCGATGGTCGCTGCGAGGTCTGGACTGGTACACAAGACAATCTGGGCATACGCGGCCGGGTAGCATCTGTCGCCGGCCTTGATGAAAACGATGTGATGGTCCATCCATTTTATGTAGGTGGTGGCTTTGGCCGTCGGCTGCCCATGTCGACCAACACTATCGATCAGGCGACCTTGATTGCCCAGCAGTTTGATGTACCCGTTCAGACGCTTTGGAGTCGCGAGGAAGACACGCGCCAGGATTATTATCGTCCGGCGGTCAGCAGTCGTTTCCGCGCAGGTTTCGACAGCAATGGCACATTGGTCGCGTGGGAAAATGCCTATATCGGCCAGAACGAACCTCTGGAGGCGGCGCACCTTGCCTACAGCGTCCCCAACCAAAAGATTGATTACGTTGACAGCCCGACCCATGTCCCCTTTGGCGCATGGCGCAGTGTTGCCCACTCACAGCACACCTTTTTCCTGGAATCATTTACCGATGAACTGGCGTGGAATCGCCAGCAAGATCCGCTGCAATTCCGACTGTCCATGCTGGCTGACAAACCCCGGCACGCACGTGTGCTGCGCGAAGCAGCAACCCGCGCTGGCTGGGGAACACCTGCGCCGGAAGGCCGCGCGCGTGGAATTGCATTGCAGGAAAGTTTTGGCAGCATCGTCGCTGAGGTGGCAGAGGTTTCACTGACCGCAGAAGGCCGTGTGCGTGTGGAGAAAGTGACCTGTGCCATTGATTGTGGCCGTGTCGTACACCCGGATAATGCCGCATCACAAGTTGAGAGCGGCATCATTTATGGCCTGACAGCTGCACTTTACGGTCAGATCAGCATCGAACAAGGGCGCGTCAAGGAAAGTAATTTCCACGACTATGAGATGCTGCGTCTTTCCGAATCTCCCGAAATTGAAGTGGTGCTGCTGGAGTCTGACGGCGCCTCGGTCGGTGGTCTTGGGGAGCCTGCAACGCCGCCAATTTCAGCCGCAGTGAGCAATGCCCTGTATGCGCTGACAGGGCAACGAGTTCGCGAACTGCCGTTGAAGAACTATCAGTTCCTGCCACCGCCTGTGGAGCGGGGCGCCGTTGATGCTTAACCGATAGCCCGATGTATGTGCAGACCCTTGGTCTTACATGCACTAAGGTCTGACATACACGCAAAAAAAAACGGCCAATAATGATTGGCCGTTTTTTTTGTTTCCAAGACGACAGACCATTAATCGATAAAGGCGTCCTGGTCCATCATGTTGGCCTGCACCATAAACTGACTGAACTCTGCATGTTCCAGCCCGCCGGTTTTATCCTTGTCCATCAGGGTAAATGCCAGCGCCAGCGCCTGACGTGCGCGCTCGGGCATCTCGTCAACTGCAACTTTGCCATCCATATTCAGGTCCATAAAACCCATCGCCAGTGAGGTGATGTACTCCTCAACATTGATTTCATAGTCATTCTCTTGCGGCTCGGCATAACGAAACGATACACCGCCGTACAACATCTCTTCCCAGGTCTGCTCACCAAAACTGACATCAACCGCCGGATCTGGATTGCTCAGGTTAGCAGTAGAGTTGTCATAGGTTGTTCTATGGATGATTTTTGTGCCGGCCGGTGCAATGATTGGCTCTTCAAACTGGAAGTATCGCTGCCAGTTAAAGTCATAGTTGGGCACCGACAACACCAGCTCCTCGCGGCCATCAGGATACTGAATCGAGAATTCAGACGCGCGACCCCGGTAATGTGCATGAGGGAACAAACTGTAAATCACCGCATCCCGCAAGAACGTGTAGTAGGCCGCTTCCTGGTGCTCTGCAGCGCCAGATGGAATGTCGAGATCTACGTTCAGGATTGAGTAATGCTGCAGTACGTGTTCGGGCGCTTCGTCGGCAAAATACAGACCAATTTTGGTCTGATCACTGGTCTCGCGGCCATATGTTGTGTAATGCATCTGCGTATAAAATGAGCTGCCAGCAGGTACGAACACGCCGGTGCCTTCCGGATAGACATAGGTATCGTTACCGGGTACAAACGTCATCAGCTGCGGCTGGAACAGGGAATTCCCGCTGCCACCCATACCGTTACCACCGGAGTTTGCACCAAAGGTCGCGATAGCGTGGTGCACCACCTGTCTTTCACCGGGCGCTATCTGCACAGCCTTGACCCACACATCGCGGTCCAGCGTGTTAGGCACTTCGAAGAACTGATAATCCAGCATGCCGGTTGCAGGGATATCAAACTCTGGCAACGTAACAATCAGGTCTGGTTCACCCATTGACCACTCCGTCAACTGGGCATCTACTTGAGTTAACAGGTCATCGCCGTCACCGCGCTGCGCACCGGCATCTATCCACGACAGCAGTTGTTGCTTCTCTTCGACTGACAGGCTCATGTCATGGACAAACTCACCGATTGCAGGATCAGCATGCCATGGCGGCATGCGGCGGGTGAGCACTGTCTCGCGAATCATGGGGGAAAAGCCCTGCACCATCGCGTGATTGGTCATGGCCCAGGGCCCAATGCCGCCAGGTCGGTGACAACCAGCACATTTTTCCATCAGCATCGGGGCTACAGTGTCGCTGTAGCTGACATCGACGGGGACCGCATGCTCCGGCAATGGCTCGGCAGTATTCATTTGCGTTACTTG
>JBFZEG010000017.1:0-5896 GCA_041306975.1 Gammaproteobacteria bacterium
TCACAGGTGATGTAATCAAACATATAAAAATTATCCTTCCACGGCGCCTGCGTTGCATTCAGATAAAAGCCTGCGCCCTGCCCAAGATCGTAGGCCTCATCATTGGGCACATGTTCGCCACGCGGACTGGTATCTGCGATCACCAGTGCGATTCCCAACTGCGCCGCAACACGTTGAGCACCGGACTTGGTGCTGAAATTTTCGTCCGTGCCCGTCAGACCGGTCAGCCAATACATGGCAGGAACCGGGTATTCAGCAGATGCCTGCGGTGGCAAAAAAACAGAAAAACGCATGGTACAGTTCAGCACCACAGAGACATGTTCAAAGCGCGTCTGCAAGCCCCCGAAATGCTTTTGCTGGCTGATGATTTTCAGGGCAGACACGTGGGAATCAGAACCGCTGCGATCAGACATAAAAAACTACCAATGATTGAATAATCCAGAAACCTGAAGATAAACGAAGCGGGTGTAAAAAACCAACAACCAGACATTAATCAGTCTATAACTTTATAACTTGTTAATCTGATTTTGGAGGCACTACTATTGACATCAATTGATGTAAGCTACGACTCAACGCAATGTCCGGCAGGAGTCCTTGCAATGAGAACTACACTTAACATTGATGACCAGTTGCTGGCTGAAGCCCAACGCATCACAGGTGTTTCCGAAAAAAGCATACTTGTCCGTGAGGGACTGAGGGCATTGATTGAGCGTGAAAGTGCGAGAAGACTGGCCTCATTGCGAGGATCAGAGCCACAGCTTGAGCAAATATCACGTCGCAGAAGTGAAATCTGATGATCTTGGTTGACAGTTCTATCTGGATCGACCACCTTTCGGGAAATAATCTGCAACTGACTGATCAACTTAATGGCAGTACTGTTCTGATGCACCCCTTTATTTTGGGTGAAATCAGCTGCGAAAACATAAAAAATCGCGCGACAGTTTTGCAACTACTGGGCAACCTTGCTCTATGCCCTTCAGCAACAGATGATGAAGTCATGTACCTGATCGATCAAAAGCGACTCATGGGGCTGGGCATTGGGTTTATTGATGCCCATCTGCTCGCTTCATGCCTGATTGATCATGGCACTTTGTTATGGACGCGTGACAAGCGGCTGGCGGCAGTCGCCCAACAACTTGGAGTCAATTACAAATGATCGACGAACAACCCACGCTGGCAACAGAGCGCCTGCGCCTGCGTGCTTACCGGGCGGACGATGCCACCCGTATTCAGACACTGGCGGGCGAACGCGAGGTGGCAGAGATGACACGCACCATCCCGCATCCTTATCCGGATGGCGCTGCTGAGCACTGGATCAGCCAACAGGCACTGGCTTGGCAGCAAGGCAGCGCCGTCACTTTTGCTGTGACTTTGCGCAACAAGGATGAAACCATTGGCGCCGTCGGGTTGTTTAATCGCGAGCAGCACGAGGCTGAAATCGGCTACTGGATCGGCATTCCTTATCAAGGTGAAGGTTACTGCACTGAGGCGGTTGAAGCGCTGATCGGTTTTGGCATTGCGGAACTAGGCATCAACCGCTTTTATGCCAGACACCTCAAGCGCAATCCCGCCTCAGGTGCTGTGCTGCGAAATGCAGGTCTGCGCAAGATCGGCAAAGACAACATTGTCTGGCGCGACGGCATCAGCATGGAGGCCATCGAGTGTTATGAGCTGCTGATTGAGGATGAAGCGCCGTCTGACGATTGATTTTAACGACACTTTTATCGGAATTGTTATATGCACAAAGCCGGCTCTTACACGCCCATGACAGCGATTGCTGTGGTGATCGCCAACATGGTAGGAACCGGCGTTTTCACCAGCATCGGATTTCAGATCATCGACATCAAATCCAGTTTTGTGCTGTTGATGCTGTGGCTGGTGGGCGGCATCGCCGCACTGTGCGGCGCGCTGACCTATGCAGAGCTGGCCAGCCGCCTGCCGCGCTCCGGTGGCGAATACAATTTCCTCAGCCAGCTTTATCACCCGTCAGTGGGATTTGTCTCGGGCTGGGTGTCGCTGACCGTCGGTTTTGCGGCGCCCACGGCACTGGCTGCCATGACCTTTGCGGCGTATCTGGATTCGGCGCTGGTTAACACTTTAGAAATCAACCGTGTACTCACAGCCTTGTTGCTGGTCACCATCGTGACCGTGGTGCACGGCCGCAGTCATAAGGCTAGCGGTGGATTGCAGAACTGGTTCACGCTGATCAAAATCGGCTTGATTCTGGGATTTATTGTGCTGGTCAGCCTGTCGGTTGATGCCCCTCAAACGGTCAATCTGCTGCCGGTTGCCGGTGATGGCGCCTTGTTAGCGAGCAGCGCCTTTGCAGTCTCACTGATCTATGTGAACTACGCCTACACTGGCTGGAACGCGGCCACCTACATCACTGGTGAAATCGACAACCCGGGCCGTTCGGTGCCGATTGTGCTGATCGCAGGGACAACGGTGGTCATGCTGTTGTACCTGGCACTTAATGCCACCTTTCTGTACGCCGTACCCATGGAGTTACTTGAAGGCCAACTGGAGATCGGTGTGATCGTCGCCCAGGAAACTTTTGGCGAAACTGGCGCTCTGATGATGGGTGGGGTGTTATCCCTGCTACTGATTTCAACGGTGTCAGCGATGCTGATGGCTGGCCCGCGGGTCCTACAGGTGATGGGGGAAGATTTCCGACTGTTCCGCCGCTTGTCAGTGCATAACAAAGGTGGCGTTCCACGAACCGCGGTGTATACCCAGGGCATCCTGACCTTGATTTTTATCCTGACATCGACCTTTGAATCCATTCTGGTTTTCTCAGGTTTTATTCTCGGACTCAGTTCACTGGCCACCGTGCTGGGTGTATTTGTTCTGCGTTACAAGAAGGGTGCTGACATCAAGAACAAAGCCGACGACAACGGCTACCGCACCTGGTTGTATCCGCTGCCACCGCTTGTTTACAGCAGCATTGTTATCTGGACACTCAGTTTTATTGTTATCAACAGACCTCAGGAAGCCGGCATTGCACTGGCCGTTATTGTGCTTGGTTTTATCGCATGGTACGCAACTGAGAAATTATCTGCTCACGGGGAATCTCAATGAATTTTTTTGCCTCTGCACACTGCTCACTGCAAAAGTCCATCCGGCTCAGTATGCGTCATGCAGTATTACTGCCGGTCGCCATGTTTACGCTGATGGCCTGTTCGCCCGCCGACACGCCTGCGCCAGACAACACCGTCGCAGATCAACAGATCAGTGCTGAAACTCAACGGCTGAACACCATCGCGCAACGTGTGGACATTGTGCGGGATGACTTCGGCGTTGCGCATATCTATGCACAAACCGACGCGGATGCCGTGTTTGGATTTCTGTACGCTCAGGCCGAAGACGATTTTCCGCGTATCGAGCGCAACTACACCTGGGCCATTGGTCGGCTCGCCGAAGTTGAAGGTGAAGGCGCACTGTACAGTGATCTGCGCGCACGCCTGTACATGAGCGAAGACGAGGCCAAAGCCGCGTATGCCGCGGCGCCGGACTGGTTGCAAGCCTTGTGCGACGCGTATGCTGACGGCCTTAACTTTTACCTGGCGTCCAACCCGCAGGTACAACCCAAGCTGCTGACACGTTTCGAGAACTGGATGCCTTTTTACTTCTTCGAAGGCTCTATTGGCGGTGACATCGAAGCCATTTCAACACGCGGCATAGAGGCGTTGTACTCTGACGCCGCAGCCCGCGTTGCAGCATTGCCGCTGGCCTCTGCCATGGAACCGGATCATCACGCGACCATCGCGCAACACCCACCGGCACCTTTGGCTGAGAGCATCTTTGACGAACCCGCCGGCTCCAACGGCATTGCTGTCAACGGCGACATGAGCGCCAGTGGCAACGCGCTGCTGCTGATCAATCCGCATACGAGTTTCTTTTTCCGTGGCGAGTATCACCTGGTCAGCGAAGAAGGATTAAATGCCTATGGTGCAGCGACCTGGGGACAGTTTTTTATCTACCAGGGTTTTAACGAAACCACTGGCTGGATGCATACCAGCACCTTCGCCGACTTTATGGATGAATTTGTTCATCAGGTCGTCAATGACAACGGCGAACTCAAATACCGTTATGGTGATGAGCTACGACCGGTAGAAACATCGGAGGTGACTCTGCGTTACAGCACCGGTGATAACCAGTTTGCCGAGCGCACCTTTCCGATTTACCGCACACATCAGGGCCCGATCACCCATATGCTGGATGACCAGTGGGTAGTCACGCGCATCAACTGGAATCCGGTTGACGCACTGAGTCAGTCTTACCAGCGGATGAAAACTGCGAACTACGATGAGTTCCTGGAAATGATGAATATCCGCACCAACTCATCCAACAACACAGTGTTTGCAGATGCAGAGGGTAACATCGCGTATTTCCACGGTAATTTTATGCCGCGTCGCGATGCTCAGTTTGATTATTCACAGCCGGTGGATGGCAGCAATCCCGCGACCGACTGGCAAGGCGTGCATGAGGTTGCCGAAACCGTGATGGTGGTCAACCCTTCCAACGGCTGGATACAGAACAGCAATGCAACGCCATATACCGTCTCCGGCGAGTTCAGCCCCGATCCTGCTAACTATCCTCCCTATATGGCGCCGGATCCGGAAAACTTCCGCCAGCTCAACTCCGTTGAGTTACTGTCGGCCACCTCGGGGCTGGATATCAACAGCCTGCTGGATCTGGCCTATGATCCCACGCTGAAGGGATTTGAGCAGATGATTCCAGGCCTGGTCAGCGCGTGGGATGAGCTGGAAACGGACTGGCCGGATCTGGAGCAGCCCATTGAAACTCTGCGCTCCTGGAATTTTGACGTCAGCGTTGATTCTGTTGCCATGACACTGGCGCATTTTTACGGCATGAACGCCGCGCAGGACATTGAAACACCCGCGGGCATGACTCAATTGGAGCAGATCAACTGGTTGGGTACTGACGCCTCTGCGGTCGACAAGCTGCGTGTGTTCGGTGAAACCGTGGCGGAACTGACTGCCAGTTTTGGCACCTGGAATACGCCGTGGGGTGAGGTGAATCGCTTCCAGCGTATCACCGGCGATATCAATCATCCTTACAGCGACAATGCACCCAGTCTACCGGTGGGTATGGCGTCATCGCGTTGGGGTGCACTGGCATCGTTCGGGGCGCGGGCATTCCCGGGGACAAACCGTATTTATGGCAACTCGGGGAACAGTTTTGTTGCGGTGGTTGAGTTCGGTGAGCGTGTTGAGGCGATTTCAATTCTGGCGGGCGGTCAGAACAGTGATCCAGCGTCGCCGCATTTTGATGATCAAGCGCAGCGTTATGTGGACAGAGAGTTCAAGTCGGTGGCGTTTTATCCTGAGGATGTCAACGCGCGGGCGGCGCGGCGTTATCACCCGGGTGAGTAGTTTTTTGTTTGCACATTGACCGCCCCGTGGGCTGGTTAGTAGCAGACTGGAAACAGTGGCCAGATCTGATGCCGGTTGGCAGCAGCAATGTAGCAGTGACCAGATCTGACGCCGGTTGGCAGCAGCGATACAGCAGTGGCCGCCCCGGGTGCAGACAGGGTCTTCAGACCGGCCGCATCCTTTGCCCCGGCGCCCGGCGCTGCGCAACTCGACCTTCGCGGCTGCGCAGTGCCAGAGCTCCCCGGCCTGCACCAGGGCGACTGGGTCTCGGAACGAGGCTGCGCCTCTGATTGTTCCTCAACGCAGATCGCCCCGCCGCAGGCCTCCCGATTTTGCGGCGCGATGCAAAAGAGATAAGCGGCGCAGACGCGACGGTTGAGAATACGCTGAATAAGCAACAAGAGAACCGCTGCAGAAAGAGCACATCATGCAGCGGCACCAACAGAGCAAGGGATGCGGGTGGTGACGTCGGACCAATGAGGCCGCGCTTATCCTTTGAG
>JBFZEG010000020.1:0-3744 GCA_041306975.1 Gammaproteobacteria bacterium
TTACCCCAACATCCTCTTCAAATAAAACCCCGTAAACGACCCCTCGCTTGCAGCCACAGACTCCGGCGTCCCCTGCGCCACAATTACACCGCCGCCACTGCCGCCCTCCGGGCCCAGATCAATGATCCAGTCTGCGGTTTTGATGACATCCAGATTGTGCTCAATCACCACAATGGTGTTGCCCTGGTCACGCAGTTGATGCAGCACCGCCAGTAGCTGGCGGATGTCTTCAAAATGCAGGCCGGTGGTGGGTTCGTCCAGAATGTACAGTGTCTGGCCGGTGTCGCGCTTGGAGAGTTCACGCGAGAGTTTGACGCGTTGTGCCTCGCCGCCGGAGAGGGTGGTGGCGGACTGGCCGAGACGCACGTAGGTCAGGCCAACCTCCATCATGGTTTGTAGTTTGCGGGCGATGACGGGCACGGCATCAAAAAACTCGCGGGCATCTTCGATGGTCATGTCGAGTACTTCGGCGATGTTTTTGCCTTTGTAGCGTACTTCGAGGGTTTCGCGGTTGTAGCGTTTGCCGAGGCAGACGTCGCAGGCTACGTAGACGTCAGGCAAAAAGTGCATTTCCACTTTGACCATGCCGTCGCCCTGGCAGGCTTCGCAGCGGCCGCCTTTGACGTTGAAGCTGAAGCGGCCGGGATTGTAGCCGCGTGAGCGCGCTTCCTGGGTGCCGGAGAACAATTCGCGTACCGGCGTAAAAATGCCGGTGTAGGTGGCGGGATTGGAGCGCGGTGTGCGGCCAATCGGGCTCTGGTCGATGTCGACCACTTTGTCGAGTTGATCCAGTCCTTCGATGCTGGCATAGGGCGCTGCGACCAGCGTGGTTGCGCCATTGAGAGCCGTGGAGGCGACCGGGTGCAGCGTGTTGTTGATCAGCGTGGATTTGCCGGAGCCGGACACACCGGTGACGCAGGTGAACAATCCCAGCGGCAGGTTGAGATCAACGTTGTTGAGGTTGTTGCCGCTTGCGCCTTTTAAGCGTAACCATTTTGCGGGATCAGGTTGGTTGCGCTGTGCCGGCGTTTCAATAAAACGTTTGCCAGACAGGTACTGACCGGTGACGGAGCGCTCGGCGGCGATAATGTCGGCGACCTGACCCTGTGCAACAATTTCACCACCGTGTACGCCGGCGCCCGGGCCGATGTCGATGACGTGATCGGCCGCGCGGATGGCATCTTCGTCATGTTCCACCACAATCACGGTATTGCCGATATCACGCAGGTGGAAAAGGGTTTTTAACAGCCGGTCGTTGTCGCGCTGGTGCAGGCCGATGGAAGGTTCATCCAGAATATACATCACACCGACGAGGCCGGCGCCGATCTGGCTGGCGAGGCGAATGCGCTGCGCTTCGCCACCGGACAGGGTGTCGGCGCTACGGCTCAGCGTCAGGTAATTCAGCCCCACATCGATGAGAAATTGCAGGCGTTGCTGCAGTTCTTTGACAATTTTTTCAGCAATAGTGGCGCGCGCTCCCTCAAGGCTGAGCTGCGTAAAATAATGCGCGGCCTGCAGGATGGTCATTTGTGTAATGTGCGGTAGATTGATGTCGTTGATAAACACGTTACGTGCATCGTCACACAGACGTGTGCCTTCACAATCCGGGCAGGCATGTGAGCTCATAAACTTTGATAAGTCCTCGCGCACGGCCTGCGATTCGGTTTCTTTGTAACGGCGCTCCATGTTGGGAAGGATGCCTTCAAAAGCGTGGCGGCGAATGGTGTAATCGCCGCGGTCGTTCATGAATTTAAAATCGATGTCTTCACCGTTGCTGCCGTGCAGAACAATCAGTTGGTGCTGTTTGCTGAGCGACTCAAACGCTTCGTCCACGGCAAAGCCATAGTGTGCGGCCAGTGAACTCAGCATCTGGAAATAATAAAAGTTGCGCCGGTCCCAGCCGCGAATGGCGCCTTCGGCCAGTGACAAGCTGGTGTCGGTGATGATGCGGTTGCGATCAAAAAACTGTTTTACGCCCAGGCCATCACAACTGCCGCAGGCACCGGCCGGGTTGTTGAATGAGAACAGTCGCGGTTCCAGTTCGGTGATGCTGTGGCCACAGATCGGGCAGGCAAAACGTGCCGAAAACATCAGCTCAGGCTGCTGGGTGTCATCGTCCATAAACGCCACGGTCACCACGCCATCGGCCAGCTTGAGAGCGGTTTCCAGGCTTTCCGCCAGCCGCTGTTGAATGTCCGCGCGCACTTTCAGCCGATCAATCACCGCCTCGATCTGATGTTTTTTGTTTTTTTCCAAAGCAGGCGTGTCATCGAGTTCGGTGACAATGCCGTTGATGCGTGCGCGGATAAACCCGTTGCTCTGCAGGTCTTTGAACACATGCAGGTGTTCACCTTTGCGATCGCGAACCACCGGCGCCAATACCATAATTTTGCTGCCTTCCGGCAGCGCCAGAATCTGATCCACCATCTGGCTGACGGTCTGCGCCTGCAGTTTTTTGTGGTGAGTGGGGCAAAATGGCTCACCCGCCCGCGCAAACAGCAGGCGCAGGTAGTCATAAATCTCGGTAATGGTGCCCACGGTGGAGCGCGGGTTATGTGACGTGGATTTCTGCTCAATGGAGATGGCAGGCGACAGGCCTTCGATATGGTCAACGTCGGGTTTGTCCATCATCGACAAAAACTGGCGGGCGTAGGTGGACAGCGACTCCACATAGCGGCGCTGACCCTCGGCGTACAGGGTGTCAAACGCCAGTGAGGACTTACCTGAACCTGAGAGCCCGGTGATGACCACCAGTTTGTCGCGCGGAATGCTTAGGTTCACATTCTTCAGGTTGTGGGTTCGTGCCCCGCGGATGGTGATTTTGTCCATGTAGCCCTTCGCTGTCTGCGCTGTCTCAAGCCGGCAATTATGGTGACTTCCCGACCGAAGCGCAAAGGGCATATTCTGGATCGGCGAGCGCCAAAGTTTCATGCTATGCTCCTTGTGAACAAGCGAAACAGGCTTTCAAAGATCATGAGGAGGTAACAACGTGGCAAGTCGCGGCGTCAATAAAGTAATTCTGGTAGGCAATGTCGGCAAGGATCCGGAAACCCGATACCTGCCCAGTGGTGGAGCGGTAACCAATCTGGCCATCGCCACCAGCGAGCAATGGAAGGATAAAAATACCGGTCAGCCGCAGGAAAAAACCGAGTGGCATCGGGTGGTGTTTTTTAACCGGCTGGCAGAGATCGTTAACGAGTATGTGCGCAAAGGCAGCAAACTCTATATCGAGGGCAGTCTGCGTACCCGCTCCTGGGAACAGGATGGCGTCACCAAATACGCGACCGAAATTGTCGCCAACGAAATGCAGATGCTGGACACGCGCGGCATGAGCGGTGGCACTAACGATGATCAGTATGGTCAGGATGCCGAGCCCGCGTATCAGGGCGGCGGCCGTCAGCCTCAGGCGCAGCCGGCTTATGGCAATCGGCCTGCAGCAGCTCAATCGGCACCGCAGTCAGCACCTCGTGCACCGGCACCAGCACCATCACGGCCCGCTGATTTTGATAATTTTGATGATGATATTCCGTTCTGACGGAGGGGGCCTGGCGTGAGCTGGGCCCCAACCAAGGGGCAACATGATCAAGTAAAACATGATCAAGGAAAGTGGGGCGCAGGTTTCAGGTGAAGGTACTTATAATCGGAGCGCAGAGCGGTGTTGGTATCGAACTGCTCAAGCTACTCAGGGAACGACAGATTGAATGTGTAGCGCCGGAGCCCGGTGCTATCAATATTCGGGATCCA
>JBFZEG010000023.1:0-16299 GCA_041306975.1 Gammaproteobacteria bacterium
GAGCAAAGGCTGCAGGCAGTTGTTCGATTCCGCCGGCAGTCACTGCTTGCAACATTAACGCTTGACGCGTGACTTGTATTCGCCAGTCAGCGTGTCGATCTCGATATAGTCGCCGATTTCGCAGAACGAGGAAACCTGCAGTTCATGGCCGTTGGCCAAGCGCGCAATCTTGGTCACTTTGCCTGAGGTATCACCGCGCGCTGAAGGCTCGGTGTACGCAATCTGGCGCACTATGTTTTTAGGCAGGTCAACAGAAATCACCTTGGTGCCGTAGAACACTGCCTGACAAACGTCTTCCATGCCATCTTCGATGTACATCAATACGTTTTCCAGATCGTCCTTTTCAATCTCGATCTGTTCGTATTCTGTATCAACAAACACATACATGGGATCAGCGAAGTAAGAGTACGTAACTTCTTTCTGCTCCAACACAATGTATTCAAGTTTGTCGTCACACTTGAAGGTGGTTTCCGTCTGCATGCCATTCAGAATGTTTTTCAGCTTCATCTTATTGATAGCTGAGCTGCGGCCGGCGCGGTTGAATTCGTTCTTCTGAACTTTCCAGGGTGAACCATCGATCATAATGACCTGGCCGGGTTTGATTTCTTGTGCGGTTTTCATGGGTGAGCACTCAATTTAGTAAGGGTTTCAAAATTCACCAGATTCGCAGACAAATCAGGCATAACAGCCAGTTTTTTCTGCCATTTTCGGGCATGCGCTTGCAAGCCTGAAAGTTGAGGGCGAAGATAATGCCACAATTCGCGGCAATCTTCACCCTGATTCCAGCCATTTGAGAACGCGCGCCATGCGTTGGCAGCATCCGGGGTCAATCCATTCAGATACAGTCTCTCAAATGCCTCGAGCTTTTGCAGATGCACCCCGTCATCCTGAGGGTAAATATGCCAGATCATCGGGCGGGCTGCCCACTGTGCACGTACAAATGAGTCCTCACCGCGCACCACATTAAAGTCGCACAGACTGAGCAACTGATCGTAATCTGCTTGTGAACCGAAGGGGATTGCCACCACTGTCAAGGCGCCAGCCTGCGCAATCCCGCCGGGCGCAAGCCGATCTGTGGCCAGACATCTGGCCACCGCGGCCAGGCTTTTGCCTTGCGGCACAAAACACACCACCGGTTGTGCGTTTGCCTGCAGCGAATCAAGCCAGCTTGGCAGCGCCGCAGTGTCGTAGCTGAACAGAGAAACCAGCAGCACATCGGCTTCCTGCAAGCGCTCTGACAGCCCGGCAGTTTGCAGCAAACGCTGGCGACCAGCCCGCTGCTCCTGCTGCCATTGTTCATGCTGACTGATCAGTGTTGCCTCGCGTAACAGTCCGCCGGTGCCTTGCTCAAATCCCGGGAAAAAGAAGAATTTTTTTACCAGAGGAGACAGGCTCTGCGGCGACGACAGGCCGTGACATTCTTTCACCCACGCTTCGGCACTCAGGTATTCAAGATTCAGCCACAAGACCGGTTTATTGGCATGACTCATTGCTTGTTTGACACTGGCCGGCAACTCACACCCAAACGCTTCAATGATGACATCGGCACTGGCGATGTGCTGATCGGTGGCTGGCAACGCTTGCCAAGGCTTATGCCAGTGCCGGATACAAACACCTGCAAGCACCTGCTCACGGAAAACCCGCGTGCTGTCTGTCCCGGGGATCTGCGCCGCCATAAACACTGACAGCGCCGACCAGTCATCCACCCAAAGCTCCACCTCACGCTGGTGTTCATGAACCAGTTGACGCGCCAGCCGCCAGCACACCCCTATGTCGCCGAAGTTATCGATGATGGAGCAAAAAATCAGCCACCGCGACGTCATGGTCGCGGCAGCGCTATTTCGACGCGCAAGCCCGTAACCGGACTACCGCTCAGGTTGCTGATCGATACAGTGCCGCCATGCAGCTGCACAATATTCTGGGTGATAGCCAGGCCGAGGCCGATGCCACCACTGTCGCGATTGCGTGAACTGTCCAGACGGTAGAATGGTTTGAGGATGTTCAGCAGCTCTGACTCTGCAACACCAGGGCCACGATCTTCCACCACAATCCGAATACAATCCTCTTCAACAATGCAGCTCACCCAAGCCTGCTGGCCATATTTGATGGCGTTATCAATGAGATTCTGAAAGCAGCGACGCAGGGATACCGGCCTGCAGTCCATCAACGCACTGGGCTCCGGCGCAGTGAAGTGCACCGCCGCGCCTTCTTCCTGAAGATCACTGGTCATGCTTTCGAGCAGCGCCACCACATCCGTGCGTCGCGGCACCTCGCTGGGCTCTACTCCACGAACAAAGTCCAACACTGACTCGATCATGTGGCGCATATCGGACACCACACGCAACATGCCCTCGCGCTCGTGCTCGTTATCCAGCAGCTCCGCCCGCAACTGCAAACGCGTAGCAGCCGAGCGCAAATCATGAGAAACCGCGGCGATCATCTCTGTCTGGCCCTGAACCAGACGCTTCAGGCGGGCCTGCATACGGTTAAACGCTCTGGCTGCGCGCGCGACCTCGGAAGGCCCGCTTTCATCAAGCGCAGGGGCATCCAGATTCGTCCCGATGACATCTGCCGCTGTGGCCAATTGCTGCAAAGGCGTCAGTACCCTGCTGATCAGCAACCAGCCTATGCCAAGGCTGGCGATGCCCACCATCAGAAAGTAGATGAGCACCCTATCCCCGAAGACAGATTGAGCTTCGGGAAGGATGGCGCGAAAGATAGCTTGCTCCCCGTCAGGAAAATCAATATAGACCAGTGCATCAAGCCCCGACACAGAGCCTATCGAGGGGTCGGCAAAACGATGATCTGTACTGACATTTACAACGCAGACCGTTGCATCAAGACCCGGATACAAGGTAAACCAGCGGTTCAGGCGCTCGGTAATTCTTAATGAAAAAGGGTTTTGTTCACAATTGGCGTCTGCCGACTGTATAACATCCGGATACATAAACAGAAACTGTGTTTGCGCGGCCGCCAGGATCTGTGCGCGGTCTGCCTGCGGAAAACGCTCTGCCAGATCCACAATACCAATGATGCGGTCAGCCAGATCCACCGCCTCAGTCAGCAGCACAGTCCGATGCCGATCAGCCTCGTAAACCATCAGCGTCATTAAATGCGAGATCGTAAAAATTGCGGTGAGCACCAGCAACGCCCTCGCCCTGAGCGTCAGAAAGCGCTTGCTGAGCGCGGCTGGCATCACCATCACACGGACTCAACCGCAAAGGTAAAAATGTAGCCCTTGCCCCACGAAGTCTTGATTATCTCCGGGTGCTTGGCGTCATCGCGCAGTTTTCTGCGCAGTCGACTGATATGGGAATCAATGCTGCGATCAAACGGTGCTATCGAGCGCCCTTTGGTCAAGTCCAGCAATCGGTCACGCGACAACGGGATTTGCGGGTTCTGCACAAACGCCAGCAATAACTCGGTTTCACTGGTGGATAAAGGCACAACAGCCGACTCGCTATCAACCAATTCCATCTGCGCGGGCCGGAAACACCAGTCACCAAACAGGAAGTTGCCTTTGACGCCGCTGACACGACGGTGGCTGCTCTGCACACGGCGAAATACCACTTTTACGCGAGCCATCAGTTCCCGACGCCCAAATGGCTTGACAATATAATCATCAGCGCCCAACTCCAGACCCACGACCCGGTCGATTTCCTCATCTTTGGCAGTCAACATAATGACCGGCGGCATGGCCGGATCAGACTGCAAAGTTCTGCACAATTCAAACCCGTCTCTGCCAGGCATCATCACATCCAGCAGAATCAGATCAAAGCGCTCCTGTGCAAGGCGAGCAAACATTTCATCACCATTGCCGGCAACAGAACATCGATACCCCTCTGCTAGAAACAATTTGTGCAGAAGCTCGCGAATATCTTTGTCATCATCAACAACCAGAACACTGTGGCTGACTGTCATCTCTCCCCCTGTCACTGCCCGGTTACACACGCTTTGATTACTTCCTGCGCGCCGATAGTGAGTGCAGCGCACCTTATCATAATCTCCATACCAACCGCAGCAGGCAGCAGAGCGACTCATACTTATTTGCATTTTTGACATACTTTTTCACATTGTTGATGTAAACATCTGCCGCCAGCGTCAACAGAGGTTCTTGTGATGAAGACCGGACTACTGCCAGCGATTGCCATACATTCCATCGCCGTATTGATCTCAGCTGCGCTCTACTTCAGTGACGATACCGATCACCGTGATGTTGGCTCAACGCCAGAAATCACGCGACATCAGGAAACGTTTCAGCAACGCGCTGAACGCACTCGGGCGGCAGCACTTATCAAACGTGCAACGGCAGATAAACCACCGGAATGACATTGTAGTCATTCCATTTGCAGAACAGTCCGCTCTGAAGGCGCGACACAGACTGCAAGAAAAATCACATTCGTAAACATTATTAACACTGTCGTTCTAGAAAAATGTGCAGGGATTATTATGAAACTACACACGATAAGCCTGGCAATTCTGCTGGTAGCCTTCTGGGCACTGAACTCTGGCCTTTTTAAGCCATTGATGTACATTCTTGGCAGTCTCTCTGTGCTGCTTGTTTTGTTTATTTCCAGTCGTATGCAGGTAATCGACAAAGAGTCACTGCCGATTTACCTGACCAGGAGTATTCCTGGTTATTATGCGTGGCTGCTGAAAGAACTGGTTGTGTCTAATATCAAAGTTGTCGGCACAATCTGGCGCAGCAACCTGCAACTGCAACCGGCATTGACAACCATCAAAATGGATCACCTGAGCGACATGGGCAGGGTCATTTATGCCAATTCTATTTCCCTGACACCCGGAACAGTCACCACCGAAGTTACTGAAAATTCAATAACCGTGCACGCGCTCGACAAAAGCTCCATCGCTGATATTGAGAGTGGAGAAATGGAAGCGCGCGTTCGCAAACTGGACAAATGACTATGTTTACTGCCGTAACAATAGCTGTATTGGTGGCGATGGCGCTAGCGCTGTTCCGGGCCTATGCTGGACCGACTCTTTACGACCGCATTTTGGCAGTTAACGTGTTCGGAACTAAAACCGTGCTGCTGATTGCAATTGTGGGTTTCCTGATGGGTCGCCCGGAATTCCTCGACATAGCGATGGTATATGCCCTGATGAACTTTATTACGGTGATCGGGATACTGCATTTTTTTGAGTACTCCGCGCCCGGTAAATCAGCCAACAGCGAGACGGTGAAGGATCAATAATGAGCATCGTAGCAACTTACCTCAGCTGGGCCTTGCTGGTCCTGGGCGGACTCCTGTGCATCTCCGGCTCGGTCGGGCTGTTGAGATTTCCTGACTTCTACACGCGCATGCATGCTGCCAGTGTTACTGATACGCTGGCAACCGGCATGATTCTGGTCGGACTGATGTTACAGGCACCCACATGGATAGTGCTGGCTAAGCTGATCATGATTCTGGTGTTTGTGTTGTTAACGGGTCCAACTGCTGGCCATGCATTGGCAAAAGCCGCATTACACAGCGGGCTGAAACCTCTGCTTCCCGGAAAATCGGGCGTCCTTGAAGCGGACAACAAATCATCGGGAGGGATCTGATTATGGAATCATTTGTTCACGTAGTAATTCTTTCGATGCTGGTCACAACCGCTATCGCCATCGTGCGCGTCAAGGATCTGTTTGCTGTCACCATGCTGGCCGGCATTTACGGCCTGTTGTCCGCCAGTTTTTTTGTGCTCATGGATGCACATGATGTCGCGTTCACGGAAGCTGCTGTTGGCGCCGGCATTTCAACGCTGCTGATCCTGACTACTTTGTCGATGACCGGGCGCTTTGAGAAGGCGTCAGTTAAACCACAAACGGATTACAGGCCGGTGCTTGCGCTGGTACTGGTCACCGTTACCGGCGCCCTGCTAATTTACGGAACCCAGGACATGCCGGGATTTGGTACAGCCGATGCGCCCGCACAAACGCATGTTGTCCCCCGTTACCTTAATGACTCGGCCACGGAGATAGGCATTCCAAACGTGGTGGCATCCATTCTCGCCAGCTATCGGGGATACGATACCTTTGGCGAGGTCGTGGTGATTTTCACGGCAGGCATCGGCGTACTGGCGATGATCATGAGCAAGGCCTCCAGCACGCCTGTTGTGCAGACTTCTCTGATGAGCGATCACGTTGTATTACGTATCGTCTCAAAAATGCTCATTCCACTGATCATGATGTTTGCATTGTATGTGCAGTTCCATGGCGAGTACGGACCAGGAGGCGGCTTTCAGGCCGGGGTGATTTTTGCTTCAGCTTTTATTCTGTATGCCATGTTGTTCGGACTGACCGAGGCTCGCAAGGTTGTCAACAATACCGTGGTACAACTGCTGTCCGCACTGGGTGTGCTGCTTTATGCCAGCGTCGGTGTTGTGGCAATGATCAACGGCGGAAGTTTCCTCGATTACGACTTCCTGTCCGCTGACCCTGTCGCTGGTCAGATGCTCGGCATTCTGCTTGTCGAGCTGGGTGTCGGCATCACAGTCGCGTCGGTGATGATCATTATCTTTTTTACGTTTACGGCACGCAGCCAGAAAGCGGGAGAGCCTGACTGATGGAGTTTCTTGGGCTGTTTAATTACTGGGTTGTGATTGTGCTGATGATGATTGGTTTTTATATCGTTATCTGCAGCAACAATCTCATCAAAAAACTGATAGGTCTGACCATTTTTCAGACCTCGGTTTTTATCATGTACATCAGCATGGGAAAAATTACCGGCGGCACAGCACCCGTGCTCGCAGACGGTATAACGCTTTACTCAAACCCGCTGACACATGTACTGATCCTCACCGCCATCGTGGTAGGTATCGCCACCACCGCGCTTGGCCTCGCCATTGTTGTGCGCATCCACGAGGGCTACGGCACTGTGGAAGAGGACGAAATCCACGCCAGGGATAAACAAGCATGATTGTGCATCTTTCTGTTCTACAGGTGATTATTCCCCTGATTGCGGCACCGCTATGCCTGCTGCTGCGAAAAAGCGAGCTGGCGTGGGCGTTTGCAACGCTGGTCGCGTTTATTACGCTGGCGGTCAGTATTGCGCTGCTGTCTCAGGTAATGCAGACCGGCCCGATCAGTTATGAGCTCGGCGGATGGGAAGCGCCATGGGGTATCGAGTACCGCGTTGATATGCTCAACGCGCCGTTGCTGGTGCTGATATCAGCCATCAGTGCGGTTGCGCTGCTGGCGGCACGTACCAGTATCGAGAACGAGATTCCCGAAAACAGACACACGTTTTTCTACATCGCCTGGCTGTTGTGTATGGCTGGCCTGCTCGGCATTACAGCAACCGGCGATGCCTTTAACGTGTTTGTGTTCCTCGAAATATCTTCACTGGCAACCTACACACTGATCGCACTGGGTAAGGATCGCAGAGCCTTGTGGGCGTCGTTTCAATACCTGGTCGCGGGCACCATTGGTGCCACGTTTATCCTGATTGGTATCGGCCTGATGTATGTTATGACCGGCACCCTGAACATGGCCGACCTCGCGCAGCGCTTACCCGAAGTTGAGAACACAAAAACTGTGTTCACAGCTTTTGCCTTCATGATTGTGGGTCTGTGCATGAAACTGGCCTTGTTCCCGCTGCATCTGTGGTTGCCAAACGCCTACGCGTTTGCACCATCGATTGTCACCACGTTTCTGGCAGCAACGGCGACCAAGGTTGCTGTGTATGTGATGATCCGTTTCATTTTTGATGTATTCGGATTCGAATTTTCATTTACACATTTCCCCTTGCAGGAAGTGCTGCTGACACTGGGAATCGCGGGTATTTTTGTGGCCTCTGTGGTGGCCATTTATCAGGACAACCTCAAGCGTATGCTGGCGTATTCCAGTGTGGCGCAAGTGGGTTACATCATTCTGGGTATCAGCTTTGCCAGCCAGACCGGCATTATGGCAACGCTGTTGCACATGCTTAACCATGGCCTGATGAAAGCCGCTCTGTTCCTGGCCTTGGCGGCCGTTGTTTATCGCATGGGCATCGCCCAGTTGTCACAAATGCACGGCATTGCGTCGCGCATGCCGCTCACCATGGCAGCGTTTCTGATCGGTGGTCTCAGCCTGATCGGCGTACCGCTGACGGTCGGGTTTATCAGTAAGTGGTATCTGGTCTCGGCCGCGCTTGAAAATGGCTGGTGGGCCGTGGCGGCAGCGATCCTGCTGGGGTCACTGTTATCGGTTGTGTACATCTGGCGTGTTATTGAAGTGGCGTATTTCAAACCTGTCTCAGAGTCCACGCCGGATGTAAAAGAGGCACCTGCTGCCTTGCTGATTCCCATGTGGATTTTGGTGCTGGCTAATCTGTATTTTGGTATTGAGACCAGCCTGACGGTGGGTATTTCTCAAATGGCAGCGGCAGAGCTGTTTGGAGGGCTGCGTTAATGAACTCTCTTTCTCCTGAACTGATGCTGCAACTGACCATGCTGGTGCCGGTGCTGGCAATCGCCGGCATTCTGTTAACGGGTCGCTCCGAAAACGTGCGCGAAGCAGTCTCGGTGATTGCCAGCCTGATTGTGCTGGCGCTGGTCATCGGGCTTTACAACACCTTTACAGCCGGTATTCCGGTTGAAGTGAGCTGGTTTGAAATTATGCCGGGCCTGAGCCTGTCATTCCGACTGGAAGCCATGGGGATGATTTTTGCGCTGGTGGCCGGCGTGTTGTGGCTGGTGACAATTTTCTACGCCATTGGTTACATGCGCAGTCATCATGAAGAAAACCAGACGCGCTTTTATGCGTGTTTTGCGCTGGCAATTGGCAGTGTGTTTGGAGTTGCCTTTGCCTCCAACTTGTTCACGCTGTTTATCTTCTACGAAGTACTCACGCTGTCTACCTATCCGCTGGTCACGCACGCGGGGACGGCTGAGGCAAAAAAGGGTGGTCGCACCTATCTGGGCATCCTGCTGGGCACCTCGATCGCGTTTTTCCTGTTTGCGATACTGGGTACTTATTTTGTCGCAGGCACTCTGGAGTTCACCCGGGGCGGTGTATTCCCGGCAGGTACCTCGGTCGCTGTGGGTGGCGTATTGCTGGTGCTGTTTGTGTTCGGTGTCGGTAAGGCAGCGATAATGCCGTTCCACCGCTGGTTGCCTGCCGCGATGGTGGCACCCACGCCCGTCAGTGCCTTGCTGCACGCCGTTGCGGTAGTTAAGGCCGGTGTGTTTACGCTGCTGAAAGTCGGCACGTTTATATTTGGTCTGGATTTCCTGAATGAGCTGCCTACCACGGATGCCTTGCTGTACCTGGCCGGCGCATCGGTCATTATTTCTTCGCTGATTGCTATGCGTCAGGACAATCTCAAGAAGCGACTGGCGTATTCCACCGTCAGTCAGCTCAGTTACATCACCGCGGGCATGTTGCTGGCTACCGACGCTGGCATCACCGGTGGCGCTATGCACATTGCCATGCACGCCTTTGGCAAGATCACCTTGTTCTTCTGCGCAGGTGCGATTCTGGTCACGCTGCATAAAACCGATGTCAGTCAGCTGCGCGGTATTGGCTGGCAGATGCCAGTCACCATGACAGCGTTCCTGATCGGCTCACTGAGCATTATCGGCTTGCCACCCACGGGCGGCTCGTGGAGCAAATGGTTCCTGCTTAGCGGAGCGCTGGACGCCGACCAACTGTTTATCATGGGCGTACTGATGCTGAGCTCCTTGCTCAATATCGCTTACCTGTTACCGATCCCAATTCTGGCATTTTTCCCGCCTGCTGATGGCGTTGCACGGCCGGCGATCAAAGAGGCGCCTCTGCCCTCACTGTTGGCTCTGTCATTTAC
Source organism: Gammaproteobacteria bacterium (assembly GCA_041306975.1). GTDB lineage: Bacteria > Pseudomonadota > Gammaproteobacteria > Pseudomonadales > Pseudohongiellaceae > Pseudohongiella. Next base: position 9,786 of record JBFZEG010000023.1, read on the forward strand.
AGCGTTGATGTGCCTTGTATTGTTTGTTTTCCCGCAGCCTCTGTATGAACTGGCTGCCTCAATAACCAATTAATGTCAGGTCGGCCCAACGATTGACGGACAGGCGATTTATAAGGACCACAGGATGAGCAACCCGGACATCAAACATGATCAGATCAACGATGATCGTGTGTATTTTTTTGACAAACCCCGCAACGTAAAAATCCTCATGCAGGTTTTTTACGCCCTGTGCGCTTTGCTGGTGGTGCTGGATTTTGTCATCAATCGCTACACCTATCACCCGCTGGAAAACCTCTGGGCGTTTTATCCGATTTACGGATTTCTCGGATGTGTGGTGCTGGTGGTCATTGCCAAGTGGATGCGCACCTTCCTGATGCGCGACGAAGATTATTACGACAAGGTTGAAGAGCGTCGTCTGCAAGAGATCAGCCCCGCTCGCGCGCACGAGGAGGATGATCATGTGGGCCATTGAGTTACCTCCGTTTGTACCGTTTTTTATCGCAGCCCTGTTTGCTGCCTTTACCCGCGGCTGGTTGCGCAGCGCCATCCTGTTGCTGACTCCGGTACTGGGCGGTCTGCACCTGATGACGGTGACAGAGGGCATCTACTGGCAGACAACCCTGCTCGGGTATGAACTGACGCCTTATAAAGTCGACAGCCTGAGTCTGATATTTGGTTACGCATTCCACATTGCTGCCTTTATCGCCACCCTGTATGCGCTGCATGTCAAAGACAACGTGCAACAGGTGGCTGCGCCCCTGTACGCCGGCAGTGCGATGGGTGCGGTGTTTGCTGGCGACCTGCTGACGCTGTTTGTGTTCTGGGAATTGCTGGCCCTGACTTCTGTGTTCCTGATCTGGGCACGACGCACGTCGCGCGCGTATTTTGCAGGTATCCGATACCTGATTATCCAGGTGTTGTCCGGGGTGATTCTGCTGGTTGGTTTGTTATTCCATGCGGCCGACACTGGTTCGCTGGCTTTTGGCGCGATTGGCACCGGCAGCATCGGCGGCTGGCTGATTTTCCTGGCATTTGGTATCAAGTGTGCGTTCCCCTTCCTGCATACATGGCTGACCGATGCCTATCCGGAGGCCACGCCAACCGGTACAGTTTTCCTTAGCGCATTCACCACTAAGGTAGCGGTGTATGCCTTGGCTCGCGCTTATCCGGGCACTGAGATGCTGGTTTACATCGGCGCCGCCATGGCGTGCTTCCCGATTTTCTTTGCGGTGATCGAAAATGACCTGCGCCGTGTTCTCGCCTACAGCCTGATCAACCAGGTTGGCTTTATGGTGGTCGGTATTGGTATTGGTACGGCACTGTCCATCAATGGCGCCGTGTCGCACGCTTTTAACGACATCATCTTCAAAGGTCTGCTGTTTATGACCATGGGCGCTGTCCTGCACATGACAGGACGCATCAACGGCTCTGATCTTGGCGGGCTTTATAAAACCATGCCGCGCACCACGATCTTCTGTATTGTGGGTGCCGCCTCTATCTCTGCGTTCCCGCTGTTCAGCGGCTTTGTCAGCAAATCCATGGTCATGAGCGCAGCCATTGAAGAGGGTTACGACTGGGTGTGGCTGATGCTGCTGTTCTCGGCGGCCGGCGTATTCCACCATGCGGGCATCAAGATCCCCTACTTTGCATTCTTTGCACATGACTCCGGCATTCGCGTCAGCGATCCGCCGATCAATATGCAGTTGGCCATGTTTATTGCGGCAGCACTGTGCGTGACCATTGGTGTCTATCCATCGATGCTGTACAGCTTGTTGCCGTACGACACCGGCTACAACCCCTATGACGCAACACACATACTGGCGCAGACACAACTGCTGTTCTTCTCAGCCCTGGCGTTTGTGTGGCTGAACCTGCGTAATATGTATCCGCCGGAACTGCGATCCACCAATCTGGATGTTGACTGGGTGTATCGTCGTCTGTGCCCTGGGATAATTCAGGGTGCTGTTGCACGGCTGGCGGTCATTGGTGAGCTGAACAACGCGCTGGTTCATAAAATCGGCGCGCTGTCGCCGACACTTGCCAGGCAGTTCGGTCCGGACGGCGCACTGTCCAGCACACATCCGGTAGGCAGTATGGTCAAGTGGGTGATCATTTTGCTGGCGGTTTATCTGATTCTGAGCTTCATCTGAGAGTACCGGGCAACAGTCACTGGTTCTTTAAAGCCCCGCCCGTGTGAATGACACACACAAGCGGGGCTTTTGTCTGTGTGGGCGGCAGAAAATGCTTTTTTTTGCCTGCCGTTTTTATATATGATCCAACCGTGACCACACATCAGAATAAAGCCTGTTCACACGGCTAAACGGCTTCTGCCGGTGCGCAGCTCTGAGGGTTCACTTCCTTTTTATCCAATCTGATGAATACCGGGATTGTTTATGTTGCTTGCACTGGTCGTTGCTTACCTTGTGATCTCAATTGGTATTGGTGTTCTTGCTGCTCGCCGCGTGCATTCGGCCAGCGATTTTATTACCGCCGGCCGCAGCCTGCCCATGTACATGGTGATGGCCATGGTGTTTGCGACCTGGTTTGGTGCAGAGACGGTACTGGGCATTTCAGCCACCTTTCTGGAAGAAGGATTCCAAGGCCTGATTTCAGACCCGCTGGGGGCAGCAGCCTGCCTGATCTTGTTTGGACTGGTTTTTGCGCTGCCTCTGTATCGCCTTAAGCTGATGACCTTGGGCGATTTTTTCCATATCCGCTATAACAAGCGCATTGAGATGGTGCTGTCCATCTGCATCATGCTGTCGTATCTGGGCTGGGTATCGGCACAGGTGACGGCGCTGGGGCTGGTGTTTAATGTGTTGTCCGACGGCATGGTGTCCATGACCATGGGCATGATAGTGGGTGCCGGCGTGGTATTGACCTACACCTTGCTGGGCGGCATGTGGTCGGTTGCGGTCACCACCTTTGTGCAGATGATTGTGATTGTAATTGGCCTGTTGCTGGTCACCAATACAGCAACGGACATGGCCGGTGGCCTGCCCCTGGTACTGGAACGGGCTGCTGCGGAGGGCAAGTTTGAATGGATGCCCTCCATGAACATAATCGACGTTCTGGCGTGGATGGCGGCATTTTTTACCATTGCACTGGGCTCTATCCCCCAGCAGGATGTGTTCCAGCGCGTCAACACATCAAGAACAGAAACCATCGCAGTGTGGGCAACCACTGCCGGCGGCGTTGCATACTTCTTCTTCGCGTTTGTACCACTGATGCTCGCTTACAGCGCCAGCATCATTGACCCGGAGATGACCGCGACATTGATGGAAAATGATACCCAGCTGGTCTTGCCAACCTTTGTAGCCTTGCACATGCCGTTCTGGTTGCAAGTGGTGTTTTTTGGTGCGCTTCTGTCGGTGATCATGAGTACTGCTTCCGGCACCTTGCTGGCACCGTCAGTGACCTTCACTGAAAACGTGCTTAAAAACCTGATTCCCGGCATGACCGACCAGCAACTGCTGACCTATACCCGCTATACCATATTTGTATTCACGGTGATGGTGGTGATTAACGCCATTCTGTCGGATGGCAGTATTCATGATATGGTGGTCAACGCTTATCGCATCACCCTCGCCGGGGTGTTTGTGCCACTGGCTGCCGGACTTTTCTGGCGCAAAGCCAGCAACCTGGGTGCGACGCTGTCTATTGGCATGGGACTGGGCAGCTGGTTACTGGTTGAATTTACCCTCCCGGAACTTGCGTATGAGCCGCAGTTTGTAGGGCTTGCATTCAGCCTGATTGGTATGATCGCCGGATCCTACCTGTCGCCCAACCCAAACAGCGCCAATCACCGGGGAATTGCTGAGCCACGTCCGGCTTGATTGGCACCGGTGCGCATCCGCGCTGATCATCTGTACTGATCATCAGTGCTTACATTAGGAAGGCGGCACCACCGTGATAAATACTCTGTACTGGATGACCCACGACCTGCGGCTGGATGACAATCCAGCCCTGGTGCGCGCTGCCTGGAGCAACCGGCTGCTGTGTGTGTATTGTGTTGACCCACGCTGGTTTTCTGCACATCGCTATCACGTCAGTTCCATGGGCTCGCATCGCTGGCAGTTTATGCAGCAGAGTCTCGACAACCTGAATATGCAAATGAACAAACTGGGTCAGCATGTGCTGATCGAGTTTGGTTATCCGGAACAGCAGTTAGCTGCCCTGATTGTTAAACACCGCATTACACGCCTGGTGTGCAGCCGGCAGTTTGGCGTGGATGAGCAGGCTATTCTCAGCAATCTTGCCAAGCGATTGCCGGAACTCAAAATTGAAGAGGTTGATACCTACACGCTGTTTGAAATGAAGGATCTGCCCGTCACGCTGGCGGAGACCCGCAAGTCATGGACGTATTTCAGACAAAAGGCGCAATCCCATCCGCTGCCACTGCCGCTGTCAGCACCCACCAGTCTGCCTGCCTCACCCGTCGCGGCCCCCGTGCCGGCCTGGCCTGCACGATTACCTGAATGGGCGCCGGCAGCAGCCAACGATGCAGGTTTATTTGGCGGCGGTGAAACCGCTGCCCAGAGACACCTGCAAGCGTATTTTGATAGCCCCTGGCCCGCGCAGTACAAGGAGCTGCGCAATGAACTTGACGGCTGGCATCACTCCACAAAACTCTCGCCGTGGTTAAATCGCGGCTGCCTGTCGGTAAGGCGCGTCAAAATAGCCGTTGATGCCTACATCAAAGAGCACGGCAGTACCGAGTCCACCGGCTGGATCACTGCTGAGCTGCTATGGCGGGAGTATTTCCAGTGGCTGGCGCTTGAGCTGGGCACCCAGCTGTTCCGCTTTAAAGGCCTTGCCGGACGTGCGCCGCTCACCTGTGTGCACCCTGAGCGTTATCAGAAGTGGTGCCATGGCACCACTCCCTTCCCGCTGGTGAATGCGTGTATGCGGCAGCTCAAACAAACCGGTTACCTCTCCAATCGCGGCCGGCAGATTGCCGCCAGCTGTTTTGTTAACGAACTGGGTATGGACTGGCGTTACGGCGCTGCCTGGTTCGAACACCAGCTGACCGACTATGATGTGGCAGTCAATTGGGGAAACTGGCAGTACATTGCCGGTGTGGGTGTTGACCCGCGGGGCGGACGGCACTTTGACCTCGACAAACAGACCGCCCTCTACGATGCTGATGGAACCTACACGGCCAAATGGGCGCCAGGCATCACAGATTCAGTGCTGGATTCTGTTGATGCTGCCGATTGGCCAATCGCCTGATCAGCGACGCGCGCCCAACCACCAGCGCAGGGTATCGGTCACCATCTCTTTGGCATCATGCTGCACAAAGTGGCCTGCGCCGGGCACCGCGACAATGGTGGTATCGGCGTTATTCCAATCCCAGGTGTTGTTGAGCCCATCGGAATGCAGCGCGGTATCATCAAGGCCATGGATGACCAGCAAGGGCACGTCCAGCTGCGGAACATCCGGCGATAACGCTGGCGCAGTCGCTGAGAATGCCGGCAGCGTCGGGAAGTTACGCTTGTAGTAGGCAATCATGGCATCAAAGTCTGACTGCGCAAACGCTTCCACGTAGCGCGCACGGGCCACCGGGTCACGCACCCAGCCAGACAGGGTCTGCGGTGTCATCGGCATGCCGAACATGATGGTCGGATCTGACGGACTGCCAGCCTGAAACGCGCGCGCATAAGCACTGTTGGCCCGCTGTTCTTCGTTGATGGTGAGTTCGCGAATCATGCCGTGGGGATGGGGCAGATTCATCACAATCAGCTTGTCGACCATCTGCGGGTAGGCGAACGCAAAATTCCACGCCACCATGCCGCCCCAGTCATGGCCAACCACCACGGCACTGTCCTGACCAAAGGAACGGATGACTGCGGCGACATCGGCGGTCAGCAAGCTCATATCGTAGTTTTCATCACCGTCAGGACTGTCACTGAGGTTGTAACCACGCTGATCGATGGCCACTACCTGGTATTGATCCTGCAATCCTTCCATCTGGTGACTCCAGCTGTACCAGAAATCCGGAAAGCCGTGAATCATCACCATCAGCGGACCTTCGCCCACCGTTGCGTAGTGAATACGTACGCCATCGCTGTCGGCGTAACCGTGTGTTGCGCTGTCCCAGACATCGGCGTGCGCTGCAGAGACCGTCATCACCGTGATCCATGCAGCGGCTGCCAGCGTTCGACATCGTTTCAGAATACTCATTGCTGTTCCTTGTTGTTGGTTGGTTGAACACCGGGTTTTAACATTTTTATCATGCGTTGGTGTGGCAGACCTACCTCAACATAGGCTGACCCCTCGCACGCATAGTGACTGGCCTGATAAAACGCAACGGCAGACTCTCTGGCGCTTAATTCAATCTGTTTAACACCCTCGTTAACCAGAATGTTTTCCACCGCTGCAATCAGGCGCTGCCCGAGGCCGCGCCGCTGGAAGCGGCTGTTGACGGCCATTTGCCGCAGCTTTACCCAGCCCTGACTTTTAGGCACGATCACAACACAGGCCAACAGCTCCGCGGTGTTGTCATCACGCCCGG
>JBFZEG010000032.1:0-15738 GCA_041306975.1 Gammaproteobacteria bacterium
GCAGCATCGCAATGGTATGAATGATCACTGCAACGCCCTGTTTATCATCGGATATACCAAGGCCATAAGCGCGGTTGCCGTCGATGCGGAAAGGTTGATCAGCGAGCATGCCGCGCAGGTAAACCGTATCCATGTGCGCCAGCAACAGAATGTTTTTGTCGCCGCTGCCACTAAAGCGCGCATGCACCATGCGACCAATCTGTTGCGGTGTATCAAACATGCGGTAGGCGTCATCACCGGCTTCCAGCAGCTCGACTTCGCCGCCCAGAGCGCGCAACTCCTCGGCAATAAGTTCCGCTACTCTGTCCAGGCCTTCACGGTCACCGCTGCCGGACTCAATCGCCACCAGCTCAGACATGGTTTCAATCAACGCGTCTTTTTGCGCGGCGGCGGCTGTCAGCACCGCACTGTCCGGCGCAGATTGCGGGGTCTGCGAAAACAGCGGTGATGCAGACAGCATCGCAGCGAGCAGCAGGCTGCGGGTGATGTTTGACCGCAGATGATCAGTCGACATACAAGCTTACTCCAACATGTTGTGCCTGCGCATATAACGCATGGCAAATGGTAATTCCATCAAACTATAGCTGATGAGCGTAAACCAGAACCAACTGACATCCACGACCAGCAAAGAAAACAGCTGCCCGCTGCCCGCATACACAGAACCCACCACCATCAGCGCCACCACGGTGGCCATGGCATCATTGATGATCAGTCGCACACGGCTGCTGCCAACCTGCCGCGGGTACAACAGCTGATAACAAACCACGATCAGCACTGTGTTAAGTAACAGAATTGTCAGTTCAGCAGGCATGGCACGTTCTCAGGCGCAGATTATTGTTGTTCAGCCGCGGCAGTCTGCGCGGCATTATCGTCAAATACAATCTGCCAGTAACCCACATTTAACCAGCGTCCCTGTTTAAAGCCTATCTGCTCAAATTCACCAATCTTCTTCATGCCCACTTTTTCATGCAAGGCGATACTGGCTTCATTTGGCAACGCAATGCCGCCCACCGCTGCATGAACGCCGAGCGCCCGCAGCTGCCGGAATAACTCAGCATACAGGGCTGTGCCCAGGCCCTTGCCGGCACTGCCGGGCGCCATGTACACGGTGATTTCAACCGAGTAGCGATAAGCGGTTCGTGGCTTCCAGCGAGTGGCGTACGCATAGCCGAGTAACTGGCCATCCTTTTCGGCAACCAGCCATGGCAGACCCAGCGCACTGACATCGGCAATGCGTTGCGCCATCGCTGCATCGGACAAGGTCTGCTCTTCAAAGGTGATTACTGTTGTCTGAATGTAATGGTTGTAAATGCGGGCGATGGCAGCGGCGTCACCAGCGTCAACAGCCCGCACGGGCCAGTTATTCAGGGAGTCGGTCATGGCGTTATTGTCCGGGCTCGGCGTCATGCGTGGCCAGCGATGGTGTTGATGTTCGGGGTGTCATGGAATGTTTGCTGAAGTTATTATTCAGAAACACATCGGTGAGGATCGCCTGTTCTATAAAACCACGCTCACCGGATTTGGCGGGAACCCGCACAATCAGATGGATCTCGCAGGCGGCCGGCACCTGAATGGTCACGCGCGGATCGACGGAGGGCACTTCCAGACCCCTTTTGATACCGATGCGGTTCATGTGTTTGCGCACGTCTTCCAGATACGGCGCACAGTGGCGTTTGGCAGAGTCCAGAAACGCCAGCTGTGCTCCACGCCAGTCCTCTTCGCGCTTGAAGGGGATGGTAAACACATGAAACACATAATCATGCGTAAAACTCTCGTTGATAACCGGCTCAGAAACAAACATGGCGTTGGGGATAACCATGGTGCGCCCGGTTCGCTGGTGGGTGATTTTGCCCGGCCCGACCTCCATGATGGTGGTGGCCAGCAGATTCTGATCAATCACATCACCACGAAAATCCTTGATCTGTATCCGGTCACCCAGCTCAAAGGAATTGGACGCTGTTTTCAGCAGAGTACCAATGACACAGAGGATAAGTTCTTTGGTGGCGATCACCAGCGCAACGGCGATTGCCACAATCGACAACGCCAGCGTGCGCAGCTCCTCACCCCAGATCAATACCAGTCCGAGGATCAGCAGCAGCAACAATCCATTGCGCGATTGCACCAGCCATTTTCGTCGCAGTTCCGTGGCGGCCACGCTGCGCCGGATAAAACGGCCCAACAGTGAGCGTAACGCCAGCACCGATAAAATCAGAATCACCGAACTGCTGATCAGACTGATCATGGAGTCGGACAGCACAAAATTGTTCAGCCACGTCTGTATTTGTTCAAGCATTTATCTTATTTCCTGAGCCAACGCCTATTCCTGAGCCAATGCCAGCCTCACCGCCTGCCGCGCATGGATGGCTGTGGTATCAAACAACGCAACCGGGGTATCTGACTGCTGAACCAGCAGTGCAATCTCGGTGCAACCCAGAATGACCGCCTCAGCACCCTGCAGCTGGAGCCGGCAAATGATATCAAGATACCGTGCCCGCGAGTCTGCCTTAATTGTGCCAAGGCACAGCTCCTCGTAAATCACCCGGTTTACATGGTTGCGATCGTCCTGATCGGGTACAACAACTGCAATACCCCGGGCAACCAAGCGATCTTTGTAAAATGCCTGTTCCATGGTGAAGCGGGTGCCCAGCAAACCGACTTTGGTGACACCCTGAGCAATCAATTCATCGGCGGTTGCGTCTGCAATATGCAAAATCGGCAGGCTGATTCCGGCGGCAATGGCTGGCGCCACCTTATGCATTGTGTTGGTACAGATCACCAGAAAGTCCGCGCCGGCGCGCTCGACTGCACTGGCTGCAGCCGCTAACAGTTCACCGGCTTTATCCCAGTCACCCTGCACCTGCAAGGTTTCGATTTCAGCAAAATCAACGCTGTAAAGCACTATTTTTGCCGAGTGCAGTCCGCCCAACTGCTCACGCACAGCCTGATTGATAGCCCGGTAGTAACTCTGCGTTGATTCCCAGCTCATACCTCCTAACAGGCCAATGGTCTTCATGAGTGACTGCCCGGCAGCCTGAGCTGGTAAATCGCCCGCTGGGTGATAGAGCAGACAGCCGTCCGGTCATCCGCTCTGAACAGGTTAAATTCACAATCTGCAAACTCGTGGCCCTTTTTTTCGAACAATTGGGTTACTTTCATTTCACTGATCAACTCGGTACCCAAGGCAACCGGCTGGTAATTTTGTGACCAGGTTTCCATATGAATCCACGGATTGATATGCGCGATCGCGGCAAAATGCCTGTTCGCGCAGCCCAGTAAAAACGCCATATTGGCAAATCCGCCGGTGCCCTCGGCACCATCAGTCCTGAGCAATGCAGACTGCTGTTGCTGTTGCCGCAGGTAACTGGCCATTTCATGATCCGCTGACCACCGGTATCTGACCGCCGCGCAGCCGTCGATGCGCAGCGCCTCCATCAATGCGCGACTGACCTCGGGAGCCTTAAAATCTGCCCTGATCAGCGTATCACCGCGCATCTCCGGCGCCGTTGGCGGACGATCCGGCAAGCCTACCTCCGCCATTGCACACAGGCGCCCGTCACTGAGCAATTCAGCTTTGTACGCGTCAGCCTGCGGGGTGACATGCACATCAAAGCGCATACGGTCATACAGGGGAGACTTGATTGACACATGTGCACTGCCGCGTTCCAGCCACAGAAGACCCCATGCCTGCACTGCGGGATGCAACAGATAACTGGACACCGTGACACCCGGCACCAGCGCCCCCGTAAACCCGTACGCCTTGGCAAGTGCATCGGAATGAATGCGATTGTCTGAATCAGGTATTTGATTAAATGCTTCGCCAGACCAGCTGACAGGAGGTTCACTTCGGGGCATAAGGTCAAGTTCCAAAAGGGGTGGTTGTCAGGCATTGCCTGCATTTTTCACGTAGGCCGCCTGCGCGGTGACATAGCGCACAAAACCAGGATCTTCGCCTTTCAGCAGGCGCGGCAGAAATGAGCAAAAATCTTCATTCGCACACCAGTCCTGAATATAGTCCTCCCAGGAATTCCAGCGACGCTTTTGTTTGGGAGTCATCTTGTCTTCGTACAGCAACAAATAAGCACGCTCAAACAGTGACATCAGCATGCTGAAAATGATCAGCTGGCGCTCGGTCTGCTCGTCACTCAGGGAAGGCGTTGCGTCCTTGGAGAACAGGCGAAGATCAGGATTCTCCAAAGCAACCTTCAGGAAATCCTGATAATTGTCCGATAACAGCTGATAAACCTCTTCTTCTTCGTTCTCACGCTCTTTTTGCTGTTCGAACAAAAACACCGCGATGGCCAGCGGCAAACCAATCACCGTAACTACATAACTCAGCATTTCCCAGATTTCGATACTCATTACCCGCTACTCTGGCGCGACTCCATTTGGCAATATACAAACATGCCTGACGCTCTACAAGTTGAAACAAGTGGCGGAGCAGGTAACAATGACACCCGATCACCACGACCGCTACCGGAGCCAACATGACTGACAAAGTCCCGATGCACGCAGATGCACGTCCTCACCACATCGATCCTGAAGAATGGCAAATTCGCATCGATCTGGCGGCAGCCTACCGACTGGTGGCCCACTTTGGCTGGGATGACCTGATTTTTACGCATCTGTCAGCACGACTGGCGGGTGCTGATCACCGCTTCCTGATCAACCCTTACGGCATGATGTTCCATGAAATCACCGCATCGTCCCTGGTGAAAGTCGATCAGGCCGGTAATATCGTGGCCGACAACGGCTATCGCATTAATCCGGCCGGGTTTACCATCCACAGCGCTATTCATATGGCCAAGGAAGACGCCGGCAGTGTCATGCATCTTCATAATCATGCCGGCACCGCGGTCTCTGCCCAAAAAGATGGGCTGCTGCCCATCACCCAGACTGCCATGCTGGTGTACCCGCGCATCGCCTACCATGACTACGAAGGTGTGGCGCTGGATCTGGACGAGCGCGAGCGTATTGTCAAAGATCTGGGCGACAAGGATGTGATGATCCTGCGCAATCACGGCACACTGACCATCGGCAAGACGGTGGCGGAGGCGTTTACGCTGATGTACTTCCTGGAAAACGCCTGTGAAAAGCAGATCAAAGCGCAGGCCGGTGGAGCCTTGCACTTCCCTTCCGCACAGGCGCTTGAAACCACTCGCCAGCAATCGGAGATGCTGCCAAAAGTAGCGCCGCTGGTATGGCCCGGGCTGATCCGCATGCTTGATGCAAAAGACCCGAGCTACCGGACCTGAGCCACACAAAGCCGGGTCAGCGCAATCTCGCCAGCTCGGCCTCGGCGGCAATGTATCCAAACGCAGACCATGAGCGGCCATCCAGCACACGTTCAAATATCTGCTGCGCCATCTGTGTATCACCATTGACCAGATACCAGTTACCCACACCGTATCCTTGTGTGGCGATACTCAGATCATCGGCGGTCGTGGCATTCAGCAAACTATCGGGAGACTCTAATCCTTTGTACATCAGCATCCGCCGCAGGTAGGAGTCGTTTTCAATAATATCCATGTCCGGATTGATCATATCCAGCAAGGCCGTGGCTTCTTCAGTGCGGCCCAGTCGCATCAGTGACATCCAGTACCAGTCTGCGGTGGCGACAATCGAATCATCGTTATCAGAGACCTGCAGGCACTCTTCATAAGCACGCAGCGCGCTTTCAAAGTCACCCTTTAAGTAATAGGCCAGCCCCAGGTGGTACCAGACGTTGAACTGTAAGGTGCTGCGCGGAATGTTTTGCGGGTTGGGCGCGCCGTCCGGTTCGACCTGATCAGGCTGACCGGCAAACAGCGTGGCTGCCTTTTCAAAATCAGCTATTGCAGCGTCAAAATTACGGACTGTCACATAGCGGTGACCGCGATGCCGATAAAAGCGAGGGTCTTCGGGAAACTTTTCGATCCCTTGCGCAAAGGTGTTGATGGCATCCTGGTACTGCCAGAGGTAGGCCTGTCGTCTACCCACCCATATCAGTGCGTCGGCGCTGTCCGGGTTGGCGGCCAATTGTGCCTGCGCCTCGGCCAGATCGGCCTCGAGCTGCCCGCGGTTCGGAAAATCCATCTGCCTGATCAACGAGGAGCCCAATAACGAGCGCGCCTCCACAATCTCCGCTGCGGGCTGTTGCGGTGCTGTGACGTCAGCAGGCGTCTGCTGTGCGGGCACACTGTCAGTGTCAGGTCCTGTAGAGCTCTGTTCGCCTGCACCGCAGGCACTGAGTATGCCGGCAACCAGAATCAACGGAATAATTCGACTCATGATTGGATATCCTTGTTTATAAATTTTTTTGCAACACCAACGCGCGCTCAGCGTGTCATAGCCCAGAGGCAGCTTCCAGCACCAGACTAAAATCGGGGCGCAGCCTATAATCCTGTTCTGCAAACTTGAAGCGGATGATGCCTTCAGCGCTGATCAGGAAAATTCCCGGCTCGGGAATGCCATAAGCCCGCTGGCCGGGCTGGTATTGCTGATTCAATATACCAAATGCAGATACATGTTTAATGTCTTCGTCGCGCAACATCGGGAAATTCACTGAGTAGTCTTCCTCAGCGGCTTTGAGAATGTCCAATGAATCATAGGTCATGGTGGCAACAGAAACCCCCATCTCCGCAAATTCCGGCATCGCTTCCACCAGTTGCTGTAATTGCGCGATGCAATAGGGACACCAGTCGAATGAACGGCTCAAGACCAGCACGAGGCCTTTTTCACCTGTCAGATCCGCCAGTGTCTTGGCAACTCCATTTTGATCCGGCGCATTGATTAGCGGGATAGTATCACCGACCTCAAAGTCAGGCGCCCATACCCAGTCCTGAGCAGCGGCTGCAGCACTGGCTGTTGCACTAACCATCAGCAACACCATTAATGTGAACGCTTTTTTCATCACGTAAACCTCTTTGCGGACAGGTTTCAGGGAGTGCGTTTGACAGGCGTGCGGCGCTTGCCTTTGTCTTTATCAGCGCGCACCTTTGGCCCGCCGCGCTTTTTATCTTTGGCTGCCTTGTCTGCATCCGCTGATTTGGCCGGCCTGTCCTCAAAGGAGCGTGGTGCAAACGTTGGCTCGGTAAACGCCTCACGCGGGGGACTTCTGCGTGGAGCGGCCGTTGTACTGCGCGGTTTGCGCTCATAGGAACCTGAGTCACGCGGACTATCTGCACGCGCAGCATAGCGTGGTCGCTCGCTGTCGCCGTCCGTTCGGGGTGCCGGAGCCTGATCGGTCAACGCCTGGCGGCGCGTTGTAAATCCACCGTCAGAATTTGTGTAGCGCGGCGGGCGCGCTGTTGTCGATGCCGGGCGCGCAGAGGATGCACGGAAGCCCTCTCTTGGCGGGCGCTCGGATGATGGGCGTGCCGAGGCAGAACGGTCAGAGGACGACCTGTCATAAGAAGGACGATCGGACGATGCACGCTCGGATGGCGGGCGTGCCGACGATGGACGATCGCGTGAAAAGCGTTCCGGTGCAGTGCGTTCACTGCGCTCGCGATCCACAGGTGCTCTTGGTGCACGCGGACCCCGTGGCGAAGTCCTCGCCTCTTCAGCCGCTTCCTGTTTGCTCATTTTTTCGATGGCCAGAGGCTGGTTACATACCCGGGTGCGCGACAAGGTTTTGAAGACGTCTTCCGGCATCCCTTCTGGCAAATCAATCGTGGTATAGGCGTCATAGATATTGATGCGGCCGATATAGCGCCCTTCAATGCCGCCTTCATTGGCAATGGCACCAACAATTTCACGGGGCGTGACACCATGCTCGTGTCCGACCTGGATGCGGAAACGCTCCATGGCAACATCTTCACCGTCTTCAGTCTGAGTTCGCGCACGGGGTTTACGTGGTTTGTCGTCGCGATCCGCCATCGCAAACTCTTCGGCAAAAATGTCTTCCTGCGTCAGGCGCGGATGCGCATCATGCATGGGCGGCTTGCTGCGTGCAGGACGCGGCGCGGGCTGCTCTTCTGCCTGCAGGGACTCTGAGACCTCGCGGCGGGGCGCGCGGACTTTTACTGTTGCCGGCATGGCTGTGGCCGGGTTAGCGGCTGCCGCGCGTGCTGATGCAGCCGGCGCTTTGCCATAACCGGATTCCAGCGGCACAACATCTTTAACGGAAGGCTCCAGTGGCCTGTCCTTTTGCAACAGGAATGCCATCGCGGCGGAGGCATCTTCTATTGAGCATTCATGTTCATGACAGAATTCTGCAAGCAGCACCCGGAAAAACTCCTGGTTGCCGTTTTCCAGTGCCGCTGCAATGGTGTTTTTGAATTGTTGGCTGCGGTGCTGTATCAACTCACTGCGGGTAGGCAGTTCCATGCGCTCAATTTTTTTGCGCGTGGTGCGCTCTATCGACTGCAGCATACGCTGTTCACGTGGGGCAACAAACAGGATCGCCTTACCGCTGCGGCCGGCACGGCCCGTGCGGCCGATACGATGCACATAGGCTTCGTTGTCGTAAGGAATATCGTAGTTCACAACGTGGCTGATACGTTCAACATCCAGACCGCGGGCGGCAACATCGGTGGCTACCACAATATCCAGCTGACCGTTCTTCAGTTGCTCGATCGTGCGGATACGTAACTGCTGGTTCATGTCGCCGTTAAGCGCGGCGGCCGAGAAACCGCGGGCGCTGAGCTTGTCTGCCAATTCCTGGGTACTGTTTTTGGTGCGCACAAAAATCAACATGCCATCAAATTCTTCAACTTCCAGCATACGCGTCAGCGCATCCAGCTTGTTGGTGCCCTGCACCAGCCAATACAACTGCTCAATATCGGCGTTCGTGCTGGTGGCCGTTTTGATTTTGACCTCAATGGGGTTGCGCAGATACTTTTCAGCGACATGACGTATCTGGGCAGGCATGGTTGCCGAGAACAGTGCAACCTGACGATCTGATGAGGTCTGTTGCAGGATCAGCTCGACGTCGTCGATAAAACCCATACGCAACATCTCATCTGCCTCATCAAGCACCAGTGTCTTGATTGTGCTCAGATTAAGGGAGCGCCGATTCAGGTGATCAAGCAAGCGGCCCGGAGTGCCCACAACAACATGTACGCCCCGTCGCAATGCCTGCAGCTGGCGTCCCATCTCCTGCCCGCCGTATACCGGCAGTACGTGGAACCCCCGGATGCCTTCCGCATAGGTCTGGAATGCCTCGGCAACCTGTATCGCCAGCTCCCGGGTAGGGCACAGCACCAGAGCCTGGGTATTGGGATTATTGACATCAATTTTTGCCAGAATAGGTAGCGCAAAGGCCGCGGTTTTACCGGTGCCGGTTTGCGCCATACCAACGATGTCATGACCATCAAGCAGCGCCGGAATTGTTTCCTGTTGGATGGGCGAAGGTTTTTCGTAGCCAACCTTGGACAAAGTTTCTAACAGGAAAGCGGGAAGATTGAGCTCAGCAAAACTGAGATCCGGTGTGGAGGTCGTCGACATAATTGTGCCTGCAGGCGCGGGGAATTCATTAAAAGGGCCGCGATTATACGCCAGAAGCCTCTGCGCGTACAGACGGAGCCGTATCAGCCACCCCGCCACACGGGATGACTGACATGGGTGAAGGGATTAACGTTGGCTCTTTACAAAATTTACTGCCCGGTCCGGGAAGTCTGTAAACACGCCGTCAACACCGGCATTCACCAGGAAGAGCTCCAGCAAATGATCAAAATCCCTCGCATAATCAGGCACCTGGCCAGTATCCGCGCGGAAGGTGTAAGGGTGTATCTGTAAGCCTGCCTCATGAGCATCTGCCACCAGCGTGCTGATGATTATGTTGTTGGCCGTGGAGTCTGCGCTGATGATCATGCCTTTTTCAGGGCCAATGCCATCTGCAAACTTTGCCAGCTCCTGCATGCCACCCGGGCGTAACATCCAGCCGTAGTCGTCCTCATCATCACCCATCAACTGCACAAGCTTCAGCTCTATCCCCAGCGCTGGTTGTACCTGTTCTTTAACGCGCTTGAGCTCATCAAATTCAAAGGTCTGCACATAAACATTGCTGTCTTTGCTGGTATACCCAAAACGCTTCAGTTCTGTCAGCACAGCCAAACCGATGTCTTTGCCATGCTCATGATGGAATGCTGGTGACTTCAATTCAGGGTATATGCCCACATCACGACCGGTTGAGCGATTTAAGCCCTGGATCAGCTCAAGCTGCTCTGCCAATGTGTGAATCTGGAAACTACCCTGCCAGAGCGGGAAGCGCTCAGGGTAGATTTGCTGTTCCTGACCGCTGTCGCTGAGCCGGTACCCTTCGGTGACTTGCAAGGTACGCAGTTCTTCCAGGGTAAAATCGATGACGTAAAAGCGGCCGTCATCACGGGAGCGCCCCGGAAACTTGTGCCTGACATCGGAATTGCGGTCCAGCGTAAGGTCATGCCAGACAATCAGCTGATCGTCCATGGTCATCACCACGTCCTGCTCCTGAAAATCGGCGCCCATGGCATAGGCCATCGCGGCTGCCTGCAAGGTATGCTCGGGCAGGTAGGCACTGGCGCCCCGATGAGCAACAACAACCTTTGCCGGGGTAGCCCCCTGTGAATAAGTTGCCTCCAAGGGCACTACCGTTCCAAGTACCAGACCCATTAGCAATGCTCCGCGCAGATTACGCTTCAAAATACGTTTAGCCATCAGTGCAGTCCTTTCCAGGAAGTTATCGTTGTTATGTCAGCATAAGACAGTTTTTTGTCGACTCTGTGACAATAACTGACGCCTGTTTTTTTAACCACCCAAACGGTATCGCAATTTCACTACCCAGGTATCTGTTACGCGCTGACTCCAGGAGTCAAACAGCAGGTCCTGAAACTCCGATTCACCTGTTGAGGGCAGGTTGCTGCCCCGAGTGTATACCACAAACAAGTCCGACAGCGGTGCGATCTCCCAACGATAACGTGCCTGGAAACTCTTACGACTGACGGTAAAGTCATCGGACGTCAGATTGCTGTTTGGCGCTGATAAAAAAGCTGGCATTCAGCTGTAGGGACCATTCAGTTGCCGTGTAGGTTGTCATCCGTATTCCGCCACGGTGAACCAGCCAGGACTCCCTGTCACGATAAGACAAGGTGAAATTGGTTGAGAACCGGGTTCCACCAAGATTGACGCGCTAATAATAACCGTACGTACCGTTGCCAGATGCATCGATAGCCGGCACCTGCTGCCAGACTGACTCGTCCAGAAATCCGTCCAGATCCAGCTGCGCCTGATCAGCAGGCATCATAGCCATTTGTATCACGCCACTGGCGTCGGGCTGCTGAGCGTGAGTTAATGTCACTGCGAAAAGATAACCTGACAAACACATTAGCGCTCGCCGGCAGGCAACCGCCCAGATTGAACAACCATTTGTCACTTTTACTACTACCTGTCTTGTGATTTCCTGAAGTATATCAGCTTTGTTTTTGAGTAAGCCCGCTCAGCTGGCTCACAACATCGCCCCGTTTCACTTTTGACACAAGTCCGTGCTTTTCAATCATGTTTGACACATTTGCTCCGTGGTTTGCCACTTTTTGACGACTTAATTGACTGATGGTCGTGTTTACATGGCGGCGACCGATTTTTTACCGAGATATCCGATGAAGTTTTTCCGACGCAAAGTGAACCCGATTTTTATCGAGGACGAGCAGTATCGCTGGGGCAAAAAACGCCGTGGCCTCAGGGCTTTTATGATCGTTTTGTCATGCCTGGTGGTGATTGCTCTGATTGTATTCTTCGCAACGCTGTCACGTTGACGGCAACAGGCCCGTGCGCGAACAAGAGGTGCGCGCGAACAAGAGGTGGGGTGCGAACAAGAGGTGGGGTGCGAACAACAAATACAGGGATATAAAAAGTACCGGCGAAAAAAAAGCAGGGCGACTTAATCACCCTGCTTTTTTACTACGTTCATCACTGTCAGCCTACATTAAAATATGCAGGCGACTTTGGAGCCTCACCGATAGGCTTAAACACTTCGCTGTACAGGAAAAAGTCTGTCAGCACCGCACGCAGATGGATAGAGGCGTTGAGGTTATCGACCAATTCAGAACTCATCCGCGGCTGCGCCAGCACAAAGTTAATGGCTGCACTGGCTTTGCGGATATCCTCAGCAATGACCTGCTCATACTCGTTATCAGTGCCTCGGAATGCAGCCGCAACATTGGCCAATGCAGCAGCCATATTGCTCAGCGTAGGCCTTGCATGCGGAGTCGGAGATTCAGATTCGATATGTGGCGGCCGCCCTTGAGCGGCATACGCCAGCAAAAATTCGTATCCGGACTCTACGACATCTATCTCACTTTCGATGTTCTTAACGTCAGTCAACTTCACACCTTCCACTTGTCGGTATCGTGATTCTCTTTCATTTCTGCCTCAGAGATCCAACCCTTGACCATCGAACGGGTGTAGAAAATCTTTTCCGGACGCACGGCAAAGTAAATATGGATTGCTGTGAACGCAACCAATCCCAATGTTGCCAAGCCGTGCAGTAAGAACATTAGGCCTAGTTGAGCCTCGTCAGTAACCGCCGGTCGATCCCAGAAGGGCGTGCGTATCTGCATTAACAAGATCACCCCAGTGACGATTACCAACAGGACAAGAACAGTCATCGCCAAGTGCAGACCCTTTTGCTCAAAAGAATACTTGCCTGGTTTGCGGCTCTCATCAAAGGGCTCGGCGAAATCTGCCGGCGATATCAGCATGGACTTAAAATCCTGCCAGAACGACGCTCGTATGATGTGGAAAATTATTACAAATGTCAGCACCAATCCCGCGATCCAATGGATACTGAGCCACGCAAAGTGGATACCGATGATAGGCATTACACCAGTGACTATTAACACCAGCACGGATGCAGCCATGATCCAGTGGAAAGCGCGGTCGATGGCATCGTGACGGTTGATCTTCCGACCTTCAGCGGAGGGCTTGGCTTTTTTCTTGGCCAGGGCGGCCATAAAAATCGCGTGACCTGCAAGCAGCACCAAAATTGCTACTGATACCACCCAAAGCAAATCCCAGGACACACCCAGTATGACTTCGTCACCCCATACATCTCTTTTATAACGGACTATTTCCACGCGATATCCCCTCAGCTGATAGCTATTATTCTTTTAGGTGCGTTCCCGACACCTTAAGCCAGACAACAAGATGCATGCGACACATCGGCCTGGATCGGGGCGTGACGCATGTTTTCCAATAATCACAACCGTGCGTTGAACAAGCGCAGCCGTGAACCGCAGTGCTGATGCAGTCGCTGCAGCAGCCGAGGACATGCCTCCTTTTTTACAAAACGTCGATGTGACACTTCAGGATAAACAGGATGTCTGGCAATTCCTGACTTTGAAATATTAACGCAGAGATTGCAGGCATTCTTAGTCGGTGAAAGAGTAATCCAGCTATGCACAATTATCAAGCCAAACGGGCTTTGCGCTACACATAGTCACGCCTTGCCTGCTGGCTTGACATATTTTTGTTCGATGTTATCGTGTCCAGCCCCCGTAAAACCGCGCACCATGTTTTACGACTGTCCGGCCTGCCCCGGACGCGTAGTTCGAGGGGTGCAGGCCGATCCACTGAGCCTTATCAAATCAATAATTTCTAAATTCACGCATCTCCTTTTCGGCAATGCACATTGCATTTTGACGCAGGGAGCGTTGACGGTCACTGAACCGGAAACAATATAACGAATTAGCGAGACTTAGCGACAATGACTGATCAAGCCCAATCCCAGCATAAGTTTGGCTTTCCGCAGAAGACCGGTCTGTACGATCCGGCAAACGAGAAAGACTCCTGCGGCGTAGGATTCGTTGCGGACATCAAGGGACGACCCAGTCACCAGATTATGCTTGATGCATATCACCTGAATTCGCGGATGGATCACCGCGGAGGTTGCGGCTTTGAAGCGAATACCGGCGACGGTGCCGGCATTCTGATGGCGCTGCCTCATTCGTTTTTTGCGAACATTGCTCTGAATGACCTCAAGACAACTCTGCCCGGCTCTGGCAAATATGCGGTGGGCAACATCTTCCTGCCGCAGATCAGCAAAGAACGTGAGTTCTGCCGTGACACGATTAACCGAATTATTGCTGAAGAAGGTCAGGCCCTGATCGGATGGCGACTGGTGCCGGTTGATCCGGTGGGCGCCGACGTCGGCCCAGCCGCCAGAACAGCCCAGCCTGTGATCGAGCAGCTGTTTATAGGTGCTGCAGAAAATCTTTCCCGGGATGAGTTCGAGCGCAAACTGTACGTCATCCGTAAACGTTTCACGCACAGATTGCGTGGCGACAACTCGCTCAGCGAAGCAAAAATGCTTTACGCCTGCAGCCTGTCAAGCAAAGTTATTGTCTATAAAGGGATGCTGACCCCGGGTCAACTGTTCCCGTTCTACCGCGATCTGACCAATACCACCTGTGAAACACACATGGCGATGGTGCATTCCCGGTTCAGCACCAACACATTCCCTTCGTGGGATCGTGCACAGCCCAATCGCTTTATGAGCCACAACGGCGAAATCAACACGCTGCGCGGCAACGTCAACCAGATGGTGGCGCGCGAAGGTATGCTGTCCAGTCCGCTGTTTGGCGACAAGATCAAAGATCTGTACCCGATTATCGACGCAGACTGTTCTGATTCCGGGTCTTTTGACTCTGTGCTGGAATTTATGCTGCTGTCCGGCAGGTCACTGCAGGAATCCGTGATGATGATGATCCCGGAAGCCTGGCAATCAGACGTTAATATGTCTGCTGACAAAAAGGCTTTTTATGAGTTCCATTCTGCACTGATAGAACCCTGGGATGGCCCGGCGTCCATCGTGTTTTCTGACGGCCACTACATTGGCGCCGTTCTGGATCGCAATGGTCTGCGTCCCAGCCGTTATTACGTCACCCATGACGACAAAGTCATCATGGCATCCGAAGTCGGCGTGGTTCATGTTGACCCGGCAAACGTCAAGCTCAAGGGACGCCTGCAACCCGGCAAAATGTTCCTGCTGGACTTTGAGGAAGGCCGCCTGATTCCCGACGAAGAGCTCAAAGCAACCATTGCGGCCAAGCGCCCTTATGGCGAATGGCTCGCACGGCAACGCATTACCCTGGACCAACTGGCCAACGGCAGTGAAGATCATTCGCTGGAGTCAGAAAACGTCTTCGCACGCATGCAGGCTTTTGGTTACACCACCGAAACCATGCAGTTTATGTTGCTGCCCATGATTACCGAGGCTCGCGATCCGCTGGGCTCTATGGGTAATGACTCGGCGCTGGCCTGTTTATCAGACAAGCCACGCATGATCTATGACTACTTCAAACAACTGTTTGCGCAGATCACCAATCCCGCCATCGACTCGATCCGTGAAGAGGTCGTGATGTCGCTGGAGTGTTTTATTGGCCCGGAAGGCAATCTGCTGGAGACTACCGAGAAGCATGCGCACCGCCTGAGTCTCAAGCACCCGATTTTGTCTAACTCGCAGCTGCAGACTATCCGCAATATGGATTTTAAAGGTCTGCGTAGCAAAGTTATTGACATCACTTACGATGCGAAAACTGCCAATGCCTATGTAACCGCATTGGACAGCATCTGCCAACAGGCCAGCCAGGCCATCGCTGACGGGTATGCGTTTATCATTCTGTCAGACCGACAGATCAGCAGAGCACGTATGGCGATCAGCTCTTTAGTGGCTTGTGGCGCGGTACATCATCACCTGATAAGACAGCACGAGCGCAGCCGTATCGGCCTGATCATGGAAACGGGTGAGGCTCGCGAAGTTCATCACCATTGCCTGCTCACCGG
>JBFZEG010000042.1:0-7046 GCA_041306975.1 Gammaproteobacteria bacterium
GGATCAAAATCCAGCGACGCATCAAAATCGTTAAACCGACCGATGTAACTTGAGAAGCCAAGGTGGTCAACTTTCCAGAGGATAGATGCGTGCGCCTTGTCCAGTGTGTAGGCGCCACCTCGGAGATCCTGCACGCTGGTTTCAAAACCCGGCGTCAGAATGCGGTCACACGATACCAGCAGGGCAGAACATGCCAGCAGCAGTGAAAACCGACGATACTTAACGATAAAATTGGAAAACATTGATTTGTCCTGTTCTTGTATTGACGGTTTTAGTTATTGCATCTTTGCGTAAACATCTACTGCGACCACCACGTCATTCGGAATTGCCGACGTGTTAGCGAAGTAACCCAGGCCGACACCGTAATCCAGACGCTGCAGAGTGACTTCACTGGTCAGGCGGAAGCGCATGTCTTCGATTTCCAGCTTGAACGGAAAACTGATCGGCTTGGTGACGTCACGGATAGTGACCGAACCCGCTGCTGTAAACGTGTTGATAGAGTCCAGTGTGCACTTGTCAGCCACAAAACGCGCCGTCGGGAACTGGTCAACATCGAACAATTCGATATCAAGCAAGTAGCTCAGGGTCTCTTCACTGTCGACATAGATGTCAGCAATCGGGATGTTCACTTCAAACTTGCAATCAGCCGGACTTAACGGATCAATTTCGAAGGTCGCAGTCACATTCTTGAACTCACCCTCATACGGCGTGTCTGAGTATAAAAACTTGAAGATCACTGCGGAGCCTTCCGGATCCATAACCCAGGTCGCTGCCTGCGCAGACAACGTGGATGCTAACAATATTGGCGCGAGCGCCGCTTTGGCAAAAAATTTACGCATACTTACTACTCCTCATGTTCCTATCTTTTTACAGCGTGCTTTGTCCAGCTTGTTACGTATTACGGAAGTGCGTAGACCACGAGTTCAGAGGCTGAGCCACGTGCACTGACCACCATGCCAATGTACTGCTTGCCATCGTGTTCGTAGGTAAACGGCTGGCCGGTCTGTGTGCCGGGCATTTCAATCTCGGCAACAATCTCGCCGGTTTCTTTGTTGTGCGCGCGCAACATTGGGCCACCACCAACGCCTTCACCGGCGAACAGCAGCGTTTTAGTGAGCAGCAGGCCGGATTTGGTTTCAACACCGGTACGTGGCAGTTCAATTCCAGCCAGCGCGGGGTTGTCTGCGATGGCGGCAGGTGTGTCAGCGTTGGCGATCATCCACGCGTGGTCACCGGTATTCATGTCGATGGCAGTGATGCGGCCATAAGGCGGCTTCACAATCGACAGGCCCGATGCGCGTGGCACTCGAACGCCCAACGCCATGCTGAAGTCGATGTCAGAGTTTTCATCTTTCGCAACTGACAGCACTGCTACCGTGGTTCTGGACGGCACATACAGCATGCCAGTGTCAGGATCCATGGCTGCGCCTTCCCAGTTTGCGCCACCTGTGGCGGACGGCAGGCTCAATGTGCCTGTGGTGCCATCGGCTGCCTCAGCCAAAGACGGGGGAGAGTACAGGTTGGTGCCTAGACGGAAGGGCTTGACAGCCTCCAGTGCTGCAGCACGCAGTTCCGGGGTGAAGTCAATCAGGTCGTCTTCAGTGATGCCCTGACGATCAAAACCAGCGGGTCGTGTGGGGAATGGCTGAGTCGGAGAATACCACTCGCCGGGAACATCGCCGGCAGGTACGGGCAGTTCTTCGATTGGCCAGATAGGTTCGCCGGTCAGACGGTCAAAGGTGTACACAAATGACTGTTTGGTTACTTGCATCACAATTTTGCGGCCGTTTGGCAGGTCAGCCAGGATTGGTGCAGCGGGGTTATCCCAGTCCCAGATATCGTGATGAATCATCTGGAAGTGCCACTGACGTTCACCAGTTTTGACGTCAACAGCCACCAGGCTGCTGGAGAACAGGTTACTACCCGGACGATCCCCGCCGTAGCGGTCACCCGTTGATGATTCTACTGGCAGGTAGACGTGGCCAAGTTCCGGGTCGCCAGACATCGGAGCCCAGACCCCTGCGTTTCCACTAATTTCAGCGCCATCGCCCAGCCAGGTTTCGCTGCCGAATTCGCCGCGCTCAGGAATGGTTTTAAAGGTCCACAGGTGTTCACCGGTGCGGGCATCGTAGGCGCGCACGTCACCCTTGACGTTGAATTTTGAGGGCGGACGCATGGACACGACCATTGCCGGGCCAACCACAATCACGTCGTCCATCACAAATGGTGGCATTGATGAGCCGATATCGATATCCGTGCGGCCCGCGCCGAGTCGCAGGCCCTGCTGCATGTCGATAATGCCGTTGTTACCAAATTCAGGATCAGGCAAGCCCGTGTCGGCATCCAGCGACACCAGGAAGAAACCCGGCGTAATAGTCATGATGCGACGCTTCTCGCCGTCAGTCCAATATGCCACGCCACGACCAGAGCCTTTACGAGGCGCTGCATCAAAACGCGCGCCTTCATTGGCTTGCCATTGCCACAGCACTTCACCGGTTGCTGCATTGATTGCAACGATGTCTCGCTGTGCGCCGATGGTGGAGTACAAAATGCCGTTAACTTCCAGCGGGGTAAACGTTGCTCCGAACTCTGGCTGAGTGCCATATGTATCGGTTGGCAAGCGCCAGGCAATCTGCAGCGAGCTGACATTGTCAGCGTTGATCTGATCAAGCGGCGAGTAGCGCTGAGCAGCCATGTTGCCGTTGTAATCAGGCCAGTCCCCCATGGAGACATCTGTTCCGGACTGGCCAAACGCCAGTTGCGTGCTCATCAGAGCACCAGCGCTCATGATGATTGCCGACAGTAATCGTTTTGTTTTTATCATTTTCGTCTCCCCTGATTCAGGTCTTAAAAACTCGTTTACCAAGCAGCCGGCTCGACCTCGCATTCCAGCCACTGAGGCTACAGCGAGAGGGACGTAAAGAGGCGTAATATCGGCTGGGAATGAAACGCCCAAAGAATAAGCCATCCAACCTTTCTAAGCAAGGTTGCCAAGCCAGAACTGGCCGCACGTTGTATTCGTTTCAGCGGCCTGCCTATAATCCTTGCAACGGTTCTGCAGGCTGCCATTTCAGGTACGCGTATGAACGACCAACCAACAAAAATGATCTCCGGTGTCATGCGAAGGCCCTTGCTTTGGGGTTTGCTGGTATCGCTTTTGTTGCATATGCCGGTGCTGGCGTTGCTGGGAGAAGACTGGTGGAACAGCCCTTCAGCGCCTGAAACCACGCTGCTTGAGATGACATTGCAGTCTGCTGCAGTCACGGCGCAGGTGTCCGGCGCTGCCATTGTGCCGGAGCAGTTGCCTGCCGCAATGCCTGCTGAGGCGGTTGTTGAAGCTCCGCCCTTGCCACCGCCCTTGCCTGCAACCTTGCCACCGCCTTTGCCAGCCCCGCTGCCAATCCCCGTGCCCCCGGCGTTACCCGTACAACACGTTGCCACCGTTAACAACACAGTGATTGTGCATACACCCGTTGACTCAGCCGCACTCCAGTTCATACCTCAACCCTTGCCTCAGCCTTTACTGCAACCTTCGCCCCAGCCATTTCAGCAACCCGATCCGCTAGCGTTACCGCAACCCGATCCGCCCACCGTGAACTTGGCCGCCAATGAAGTTGCCGCGATGCACGAGGTCATGAACAGATTGTTACAGCAATTAAATGAACCTGACCTTAACGATCAAACTGACCCTGATGAGGGTACTGCTAACATCGCGACACTTGACCCTGTGACGCTGGGACTGTTGGCAAGTGATGATGTAGAGGCCAGTTTTAATCAGGCCACCGGCTTGACCGGCCTGGCTCAGGTTGATGTCGCCATCACCCGCCAGATTGATGGCCAGCCGCATCAGATGAGAATTCGCCTGCAGGAACGTGCCTTGTCGCATTACGCCAAGTTTGTTAATCGCTGGGATAGCGATGTCACCCTGGGTGATGACAGGGTTGACGGTCGTTTCCACGCTAACTCCGAGGTTAATTTTGAGTCGTTCGCCAACCCGCGTTCACAGTTTAACGGGGAGGTCACCATTGCGCGGCGACAGGCGTTGACGCGCCGGGTACGTGAATCAAGTATGTTTGCGGCCGGAGTGCGCACCGGCACCGGGCGCATAGCCTTGCCGCAAACCGCGTTTCCGTCTTTCTGGCTGGAGTCCGGCGCTGAGGTGTTGACGATCAATACAGATACCCGTCTGGATTTTCAGGGTGCTGCCGGTGTTGTCTGGACGGACATCAACAACGGAGAACAGGGGCGAGTGCTGGTGCCGGAAGCCGGTTTGATCATCGCCGGAACCGGTCGTGCGCGCTTTGAAGTGTCGGGTGACATTGCCGGACGGGTCTTGGTGTACTCGCCGCAACGACAGATGATTACCGGGAATCTGGAGTATGTGGATGCCTCGGAGGATTCCGGCGACTATCTGGCGCTGATCAGTGACGGCAGCATCGAGGTGGCCAGTGCCACCGTCACCGGCCCCGGCGATCTGCGTATCAATGCCGCCCTGTTTGCTCGCGATCGCTTCAGCGTGCGGCGCTTCAGCGATCGCCATCAGGGTGTGTTGTATGTTTACGGCTCGTTGGTGGCGGGTTCAGTGTCGGCAACCGAACCGCGTTACAGCACCCACATTGTGTATGATCCTCGCTTCGAGCATAACAGGCCGCCGGCTTTTCCCGGCACGGGTCTGTATGATGTGCTTGATTGGCAGCAACACTGGATTGCCGTCAGCGACCCTGACGCGCTGCCTGCAGACGTTGTTGACAGCGCTGTGGAGTTGCAACCGTGATCACACAGACTTCCAGCATCGCCAGTGCCTCATCACGCTCTTCATCAAACCAGTGCTGTTCTGCCTGATTGAGGTAAGCGGCTTGCAGATTGTTTTCGAACACCTGTCGGTTGTTGGTCTGCAGTCGACGTGCCAGGTATTCTTCATAGACAAAAATTGCACCAGTCCAGTCGCGTTGTGCCCAGTGTTGCTGCCCCAGTTTCATATAAAACTGCTCAAGCGCGTTGATGCAAAAGGCTGAGTCTTTGCAATCATCCGGAAACAGGGCAATCAGGCTGCGAGCATCACTCATCGCATCAGCGTCCAGTTGATAGCCAATTTGAGTTGCCAGCGCACGATAGGACAGGTCGCGGATCAGTTGCTGGTTCATGGCAGCACTGTTGGCCTGGCTTAACACAAAAAGCGCCAATTGCTGTCCTTGGCCGGCCAGTTGGTGACCTTGTCCAGCTTGTTGTTGAGCAGCGTCGACATTCTGGCCTGTGCTCTCGGCAGCGCTGTTTTGGGCACTTTCTTGAGCACTGCGCCGGAACAGCCATTCGGCACGTTCGGCTTGTAGTAGCAGCAGTGGTACTGCGGTGACGGTATCACTGAAATGATCATTGGCTGCACGGCTGTCAAAACTGCCCAGCAACGGGTTGATGCGCGACATCAGTGCATCAAGTAAAACCATATCATTCTGTTGTCTGAGGTAGTCGGCTTCACGGTAGTAATACACCAATCGATTGTGTTGGGCGTCGGCCTCGTCCGCCTGCATCACGCCACGCACTTCCGCCAGACGCATGCGGTCTGCGTAGTGCATGCGGGTTTGCGTGGTATGTTGGCTCCACATGCTCTCATAACCCAAACCTGCTGCGCTGACCACACGTCGCTGTTCATAGTCAGCAAAACTTGGCACAACCAACCGGCGCGACGCAAACCAGTCGCTGGCCTGGCGATTAAAAAACGCCTGATCTCTGACCACATCAAAGCCATCCGCAGCGGTGGTTTCTACGTCGGCGACGTGGCCGTCGGGCAGGGTGATTTGCACATAGGCGTGTGATGGCATGATCACGCCTGCACTGCTCAATCCAGCCGCTTCCGCTAGCACCAGATACAACAAGGCGGAACTGATGCAGTTGTAAATGCCGCTGCGCAGCAGTTCGCTCAGCCGGCTTTGATCCGCATCATACCCGGCCAGCGGAGCACGTTGATCCGCGTTGAGAAAATGTCTGTGCATTCTGCGCAATAATTCAGCACCGCGCTCACGCTCATCACCAATGCGCAGCACATCGTTATGCTGCTCAAAAAACGCGTCTATCTGCGATTGAAAGGCTTGTGTCTGTTGCCCGGAACGGATGTCGCCTGAGGCCAGCAGGTACAGTTCCAGCAGATCATCTGCCGGCGCGGATGTCTGATTATCGAAGCGTTGTATCAGTGCATGTTCGAAGTCAGTCAGCGCAGTCCACGTTGGCTGCCCTGGGGCAGCAAAGCCGGATCGCTCCACACTGCTTTCGTCCGACAGAGGCGCAAGCGTCAGCGGCGCGTCAGTCATCGGATACGATGACACAGGTTCAGCACTTTGAGCCCAGTGAGCACTTTGCGCCCACTCAGCATTTTGGGACCACAGGGGTGCTTGAAATGACAGCAGTCCAGTCAAAACAATGCATATCTGACACAAACGTAGATTAAGCAGGAGTTCGCCTATTTGAAAATTCGTGCGTCGATATTGACCGGTCATAATGACACCAACAAATCACCGTCAGCTAATAATTAAACGATCATGCTGTAACACTAAGCTATTGTTACTTCATTTTCCCCGCACTCAAAATCTCCGTCAGTGCAGCCACCGCGCCACCAATATTAGATAACTCCGCCGGCACAATCATGGTGTTGTTGAGCTTGGCCAGGTTGCCAAATTCTTTGACGTATTGCTCTGCCACGCGCAGGCTGACCGCGTCTTTGCCCCCTGGCTCCTGAATTGCCGCAGCGATAAGCCGCAGGCCAGTGGCGGTCGCTTCGGCGATCAGTTCGATTTCGCGGGCGCGACCTTCAGCTTCGTTGATTTGGCGCATTTTGTCGCCTTCAGACAGGTTGATGACTTCCTGCTTCTGGCCTTCAGAGACGTTGATCATTGCCTGGCGCTCACCTTCTGACTTGGCGATGGCCGCACGCCGTTCACGCTCGGCGCGCATCTGTTGCTCGAGAGCATCCTTGATGCTGGCGGGCAGCTCAATGTCGGATATTTCGTAACGCAGCACTTTGATGCCCCAGGGTGTAGCGGCTTCATCTAATG
>JBFZEG010000082.1:0-2763 GCA_041306975.1 Gammaproteobacteria bacterium
ATCCGTCAGCTGTTAGTTGACCTGATGGACAAATATCAGCTGGATGCCCTGGTGTACCCGTTCAAAGGACTGGCAGCACCGCCATTGGGTACCGGCGATCGTGGCCCGCGGGATAATCCGGTGAGTGCCATTACCGGACTGCCGGCGCTGGTGGTTCCGGCAGGGGTAAACTCGGAAGGATTGCCGATTTCCATTGAATTTCTTGGCCGTCCGTTCAGCGAACAGGTACTGTTCAGTCTGGGTTACGGTTACGAGCAGGCGACCCGTCATCGGATAACGCCCGACACCACTCCGCCGCTGCAAGGAGAAGAAATCAGCTTCTGAACATGCCACACCCACTTTTAATTTGAATAAAGGAAACGTCATGAAGCGTACATTGTTTTACATCGCCATCATCAGCGCACTGGCCTCTTGCGCGCCGGCTGAACCGACCGCCACCGATGCACCGGCGGTTGTACCAATAGCAGCGACAACAGACGCTCAGACAGAAGTGCAGACTTCCGAGCAGATTCCGCTGGAATTGCAAACCAGTGACATCAGACCCGAAGTCGGCGGGCTGCGCGGTGCTGTCGTGTCAGAGCATCCGTTAGCGTCGCAGGCCGGTTACGAGGTTCTTAAGCGCGGCGGCAACGCCATGGACGCCGCTGTGACCATGGCTTCCATGCTCACCGTGTTGCGGCCGCACATGAACAGCATCGGCGGTGACACCTTTGTGTTGTATTACGACGCCGCTACCCGCGAAGTCAGCGCGCTAAATGCCTCCGGTCGGGCCGGCGCCCTTGCCACGCCCGAGTTTATCGCGGCCGCTGGCAATGAACGTATGCCGTTTTCCGGACCGCTGAGCATCACCGTACCCGGCGCAGTGTCCGCCTGGGAAGAAACACTGACGCGTTTTGGCACTATCAGCATGGCCGAAGCACTGGCACCCGCCATCGATGTAGCTGAGAACGGATTTATGATCAGCACCACGCTGGCCGAAGATATGGCCAGCGGCGCACCACGACTCAACGATGCCGGCAAGGCGATTTACATGACTGGCGACCAGCCTTATCAGTCCGGCGACATCCTGGTCAGCACGGATCTGGGCAAAAGTCTGCGCATCATTGCGGAGCAGGGCGCAGCGGCCATGTACGGGGGTGAACTGGGTAACACCATCGCTGAGTATCTGGGCACACTCGGCTCACATCTGACCGCAGAAGACTTTGCCAGCCATCGTGCAGAATGGGGCACGCCGGCATCCACCCGCTTTAAGGACAGCACTGTTTACACGGTGCAGCCCAATTCCCAAGGGATGGTGTTGTTGCAGATGCTGGGCATGCTCGAAGCACGTGATAACAATCACTACACCAACAATTCTGCCCCCGTGTTGCATGACATGATTGAGATCACCAAACTGGCGTTTGCCGATCGTGATGACTGGGTTGCGGACCCGGCCTTTTCGCAGGTACCGGTTGACCAGTTACTGGAACGTGATTACCTGAATGAGCGCAGTCAGCTCGTGGCACCGACTGCCAATGCGGAAGTCTACTCGGGACTTAATCGCAGCAGTGTGGATCATGTCGGTGATGCCGGGCATGCCGGCGGCGACACCATCTACCTGATGGTGGTTGATCAGCAGGGTAATGCCGTTAGCTGGATTCAGAGTCTGTTTGGCACCTTTGGCGCCAACATTGTGGTGCCGGGCACCGGCATCGTTATGCAGAACCGTGGTGCCGGATTTACGCTGGAGGCTGATCACCCCAATCAGATTGCCCCAGGTAAACGGCCATTCCATACACTGATGGCAACCATGGTGACTGACAGCGCCGGTGACTTCCAAATGACCATCGGCACGCCCGGTGGCGGCGGCCAACCACAGTTTATTTTCCAGACACTGGCGAAGATCTTGATGTTTGACCTAACCCCTCAGCAGGCGGTTGAGTCACCCCGATTCCGGCTGGGTGATGGCAATGAAGTCGGTATCGAGACGCGCATTGACGCCAGTGTCACCGCTGAACTGGAAGCGCTTGGACACGTTGTTGAGCCAGGATACGGCTGGACCGCAGACTATGGCAGCATGCAGGTAATTCAGCGTCTGCCAAACGGCATGCTCAGAACCGGCGCAGATATGCGTCGGGAAGCTGCAGCGATGGCCTATTGATTGTGCATAAAAAATGGCGGACCGGTAAACCGGTCCGCCGTTAATGCACATGCTCAATAAGGTCGGTGGTGGTGGCATTGATGGTGACCCTGTCCATACCTTCGCTCCACACTACAAAGCCTGATTTGATAACAGTATTGGTCTGACGGATATCTTCAATGTTGGTGAGCGGGTCACCATTCACAATCAACACATCAGCGAGATAACCCGGCAACAAGCGCCCCAACTGATCACCGGCGCCCATGGCATCAGCCGACTGACTGGTGGCGGTTTGTAGGGTTCTGGCGTTGGAGATGCCTGCCTTCACATAAATCTCCAGCTCTTCATGCAAGGATGACGCATGCGGCACAAAGGGCGAGTCGGTGCCGGCCTGAATGCGCGCACCGGCGGCAATCAGGCGACGCAGGGTCTCTTCGCGCGAGGCGATATCACGCGTACCACCGCGGCTGTTCAGCGCCAGCGTTGGCGTGATCACCATGCCGGATTTTCCGATCAGGTCGATCACATCCTGATAGGAGCGATTCAGGCGCGACGTCACCAATGAAAATCCTCGACGACTGGTGGCCCCAAAATGCTCCAGCTGATCCACACCGTTGGCAACTGCCGGGAACAACTCATGTGAT
>JBFZEG010000085.1:0-31094 GCA_041306975.1 Gammaproteobacteria bacterium
CGTATTTTGCGCGAGTGATGGCAGTGGCAAAAGAACCAGGGATAAAGTCAGGCTGACTGCGCTATACAAAACCTTGAGTTTCAAGCTCTTTCTCTGATGTCGGTGCTGGCGGGTGGTTGTAAAAAGACAATCTTGCCAATAGCGGCGCTGACGCTCTTATACAATGGAACAGATTAACCTCTGCTGACTGACGATGCCAGTAACTCCGGGCTGCCCGGGTTATCGGTTATACTCGGGTCACTTTCAGTTCATACCAGAAATCGGGAACACCGTGTCATGATCATGAATGCAGACCGCGCCGGGCAGATTGTCAGTACCAATCCGTTTAATCAGCAGGTGCTGGGCAGTTACCAGCGCTTTGATCTCAGACAACTCGACTCATTGTTGCTGTCAGTGAGCCAGGCGCAGAACCGCTGGCAGGCCAGCACCCACTTGCAACGCTCTGATCTGTTGTTATCCCTGGGGCGTGTGCTGCGTGAGCGACAACATGAGCTCGCGGCATTGGCCACTGCCGAAATGGGCAAGACCCTGATCAGTGCGTTAGCCGAAGTTGAAAAGTGTGCGGCGGTTTGTGACTATTATGCTCAACATGGGCCTGCCATGATCAGCGAAGACGCCGTATTGGCTGACGATGGGGTGGAGCGGTTTGTCAGCTATCAGCCGCTGGGCATCGTGCTTGCCATCATGCCTTGGAACTTCCCGTTCTGGCAGGTGTTCCGTTGCCTGGTTCCCGCGCTGATGGCCGGCAACGCTGTGCTTCTCAAACATGCATCCAATGTGCCGGGTTGCGCTCTGGCCATTGAGTCTGTTTGTCAGCAGGCTGGTGTGCCTGATCAGTTGATGCGCACTGTGTTGATGGCCGGATCGGCGGCATCGGTATTGGTCAGCCACCCATTGGTCAATGCGGTCAGTTTTACCGGCAGTACTGAGGCTGGACAGAAGATTGCCGCCTGCGCAGGTCAGTATCTGAAAAAGTGTGTCCTGGAACTGGGTGGCAGTGATGCCTATCTGGTGCTCGAAGACGCTGATATCGATCTGGCCGTTGAAAAGTGTGTGACCAGCCGCCTGCTTAACAATGGTCAGAGCTGTATCGCTGCCAAACGTTTTCTCGTGCATAACAGCGTCTATGGTGAGTTTGCAGACAAATTTGCGCAGGCGATGCGTCGTCAGCGATTGGGCGATCCCATGTTGCCCGACACCGATATTGGACCATTGGCCAGGGCTGACCTTGCTCACGGTCTTGCGTTGCAGGTTGAAAAAAGTGTGCGCTTGGGCGCTATTTTGTTATGTGGGGGGCGACAGCAGTCGTTGCCAGAGGAGAGTGCCTTTTTCCCGCCCACGCTGTTATCTGACGTGCGGCCGGGAATGCCGGCCTTTGATGAGGAATTGTTTGGTCCTGTTGCCGCGCTGGTGCGGGTGCATAGCGAGAGCGAGGCTATTACGCTGGCCAATCAGTCTGCTTTTGGACTGGGGGCCGGTGTTTTTACCCGCGATCTTGTCCGTGGACGCTTTATTGCGGCTAATCTTTTACAGGCCGGAAACTGTGCGGTGAATGACTTTGTAAAGTCCGACCCGCGTTTGCCTTTTGGTGGTATAAAGGCGTCCGGTTTCGGGCGCGAACTGAGTCACTTTGGCTTGCGTGAATTCACCAATATCAAGTCTGTGGTTGTGAGTCCATGAATCTGGCTGAGTATCAGCAATGTGTCAAAACCCTGTCCGATCGGCTGATCGAGCTGCAAAGACCCATCCGTATTCTTGACGCTATCAAGTGGCCGGCGTTGGTGAAAACACAATTTATGGCTGCTGCCGGCACCGAGTTGCCGCAGATCGACAAGTCCTACTACGAAGGTATTAGTCTCGGATTTGAACCCGCGGTGCTCAGAGACCGCTTCAAGGATCTCAGGAAACAGGTGCGTCGCTCATTGGGCCGTGCGGACGGGCTCGGCAGTATTCTGTGCAGTACCATCGATCAGTACCTGTTGGTGATTGAGTTGCTGGTTTCCCGAGGTACGTCGTCCTTTGGTGTGCACAGCGCGGCTTTGTATGGATCAGCCAGCGATCGGCTGCGCGGTGATCGCAAATCTTTGCGACAACTTGGTGAAAACCTGTGCGAGATTTTTTCATTACCAGCCGCTGATCACCTGGGTCGCCCGTATGAGCGCCATATTCCTGCAGCTAAAGCCGTTGAACTTCTGCAGGCCAGACTGGGCAACTATTTTCAGCCAGGTGACATCCGTGTGATTCTCAGTGACGGTATAGTCTCGGATGCGGCGGCTGGTGGTGACTACATCAAGATCAACCAGGATGTGGAGTTCACTGACATTGACCTGCAGGTGCTCGAAGTGCACGAAGGCTGGGTTCATGTCGGCACAACGCTTAACGGTCGCAAACAACCATGGGCAAGCTGGTTAAGTGTCGGATCGCCACGTGTCACCGCCTGCCAGGAAGGGTTGGCAGTATTAATGGAAACCCTGACCTTCAGTTCGTATCCACACCGCGCGCTCAAAGTCAGCGATCGTGTGGTCGCGGTTGATATGGCGGAGCAGGGCGCTGATTTTCTGGAGGTCTATCGGTTTTTTACAGGCCGGGGCATGAGGACCGAGGAGGCGTGGAAAATAACGCAGCGGGTTTTCCGCGGCGGAACTCTGACCGGCGGGTCCGTGTTTACCAAAGACCTGTCTTATCTGCGCGGTTTTGTCGAAAACGTCAACTTTATGCGCAGCGCGATTCACTCGGGTGTGCCGGAGATTTTGCCCATGTTGTTTGTTGGCAAAGTGACCCTGGATGACATACCAATTTTGTATCAGCATTACCTTGAAGGTACGATTGCCAAGCCCCATTATATCCCCGCAATGTTTCGCGATTTAAACGGTCTTTATGTGTGGTTCGGGTTTGCAAGTGGCATCTCTGTAATAAATATGGCGCGGGTGCAGAAGCATTTCCATGAGTTGTTCAGTGGTATGCCGAAAGTGGTTCCGCTTTATGAAAAAGTGATTGATTCTGTTGTTGATTGAGGTAACGAACGCATGAAAAGAATAGCCCTGTTTTTGCTAACCAACATAGCCATTCTACTGGTCCTGAGTCTGGTGCTGCGCCTGCTGGGTGTGGATCGGATACTCGATGAAAGTGGCAGCGGATTAAATTACAACTCACTTTTGGTTTTTTCAGCCGTGATAGGTTTTGGCGGCTCCTTTATGTCTCTGGCCATGTCCAAATGGATGGCCAAACGTTCGACCGGTGCGCAGGTGATCACCCAGCCCCGCAATGCCACCGAGCAATGGCTGTTAACAACAGTCGCAGCGCAGGCTAAAGCGGCGGGCATTGGTATGCCGGAAGTGGCGATTTTTGAGTCACCGGAAGTCAATGCGTTTGCTACCGGCGCCACACGCAACAGCTCTCTGGTTGCGGTCAGCACAGGCTTGCTGAATACCATGACAAAGCAAGAGGCTGAGGCCGTGCTGGCTCATGAGGTCAGTCACGTGGCCAACGGAGATATGGTGACCTTGACCCTGATTCAGGGGGTAGTTAACACCTTTGTTATCTTCCTGTCGCGCATCATCGGACACGTGGTTGACCGTGCTGTGTTCAAGACTGAAAGCGGACATGGCCCGGCGTTTTTTATCACCTCGATCATTGCGCAACTGGTATTGGGTATTCTGGCATCTATGATCGTGATGTGGTTTAGCCGTCAACGTGAATACCGGGCAGATGCCGGTGGTGCAGCGTTGGCAGGTCGTCAAAACATGATTGCGGCGCTGGAGCGTCTCAAGAGTGGACAGCCGACACATATGCCCGATGAGTTAGTTGCGTTTGGTATCAATAACAGTGCGTCGAAGTTGTTTATGTCACATCCGCCACTGGCTGAGCGTATCGAGCGGCTGCGCAACGCCCGCTGATTCTAGTCCTGATCGTCGTTGCCGTTTGCTGTGCGGTTGCTGTTTTTATCCCAGGCAGCCGCCCACGCAAACGGCGGCATCTGCCGGAACGCTTCTTTAAGCCGCTGATCCCAGCTGCGCTTGACCTCTCTCAAAAACTCGCTGCCTTCCTCGAATCGCAAAGGTGATTCAAGGCTCAGTGTGTCTGTGCGATAGACCAGAATCTCGATGGGCGGGCCAACACTCAGATTGCTGCGCAAGGTCGAGTCCATGGAGACCAATGCACACAGAGCGCAGGTATCCAGATTCAGATCACGGGTGAGAATGCGGTCTAGGATAGGCTTGCCGTATTTGCTTTCGCCAATTTGCAGATAGGGTGTGTCATGTGAACTGGTGATGTGATTGCCTTCCGGGTAGACCATCATGATGCGGTGTTTTTTACCGGCAATCTGGCCGCCGATAATAAAACTGGCCTCGAATCCGATGCCGCGGGTGGCATGTTTTTCCTGTTCAGCGCGGCTGATGGCGCCCAGATACTCCGCCGCCTCGCTAATGCTGGCAACTGTCAGCAGACTCTCTGCAGCGCGATCTTTAATGTCACGTTTGATCCGAGCAATGGTCGCTTGTGAAGTGCCCAGATTGCCGGCAGATAAAATCACAAACTGGCGTTGGCCATCCACACCAAAACGGTGCATTTTGCTATAGGTGCTGACCTGATCGATACCAGCATTGGTTCGGGAGTCTGAGCAAAACACCAACCCGGCGTCGACTGCAATGGCAACACAATACGTCATAGCTTCTCTTGGTAACCGGACCGCGTCATGCTGCCCGGTTCGCCCTGGGGTTTAATCGTCGATAACGTCGTCTGCAGATTCGTCAAAATAATCGGCGTTGTCGCTGTCTTTCATCGCCAGATCGTCTTCCATCTCGTCGAACTGAAGATCACTGTACATACGCTTCCAGTCAAGGCGTTCTTCAGTCTTTCTACGCAGATCAGTCAGTCGTCGCCGCTGGGAATTTTTGTCTATCGGTTCGTCATCAAACTCCGTGTCTGGTGTAAAACTACCAGCATCAAAGAAGTCTTTTGCACCATCAGCTAACTCGTCCCACGGATGACCTTTCATATGAATACTCTCTGTTAAACCCCGATAGGAGGATTTTATGTGAGCATATGAACCACCGCAGTAATTGACGGTGGCTCACCATCCAGCGCTCTGTTAAAGGCAGGCGGAAAAGCCGGTATAACAGGCTGTGAAACCCAGGTTTTGTGCCAGACACGTCACCCGATATGGTGATGAATCCGGCCCAGCGTTCACGTTGCGAATTATGGTTATAAAAGATCAGATTGCAATAGTCTGAAAAGTTTTTTTTAGCCCAATCCCAAACGCTGAATGGCTTGTTGGCGCAGCACTTTTTTGGCAATTTTGCCACTGGCAATACGTTCCAGTTGCTCCGCCTGAATCAGGATATGGCTGGGCACCTTGTAATGCGCAATGTGCGATCTGAGAAACGCTTGCAGCTGTTCTGCACTCACGCTTGAGCCAGGTTTTGTCATAATAGTTGCGCCGACAATTTCTCCCAGCCGTTCGTCCGGTAAACCATACACAGCGGCTTCAAAGACATCGGGATGCTCGGACAGGGCGTACTCCACTTCGGCGCAGGCCACGTTTTCTCCACCGCGAATCACAATGTCCTTTGCCCTGTCTTTGATGATGACAAACCCGTGTTCATCTAACAGGCCCAGATCACCGCTATGGAACCAGCCATTTTTGATGACTGCTGCGGTATCTTGTGGGCGGTTCCAGTAACCCTTCATGACGGTCGCGCCTTTGATGCAGATTTCTCCGATCTGGCCGGAGGGCAGTTCATTGCCGTTTTCATCTTCGATACGAATCTGGGTCACAGGCTGTGTGGGCCTACCAGTGCTTTCGGGTTTGGACAGGTAAAACGCGCCGGTAATAGTGGCTCCGATAGCATTGGTCTCCGTCAGGCCGTAACCCAGCCCGGGTTGCACTATTGGGGCAAATTTTTTCTGCATCATTGTCAGATGCCCCGGTGGTCTTGATGCGCCGCCGCTTTGCACTATGCGCAGACTGCGCAGATCGGTCTGTTCAAATCGCGGCGAGTTCATCACTTCCCAGGTCATTGTGGGCACGCCATGCAGCACGGATAAGCGCTCTGCTTCGATCAGTTCCAAGGCTTTTTCGGCGTTCCATTTGTACATCATAACGAGCTTGCGCTGATAGGCAAAACTGGCCAGAAACTGGGCGTGACAACCGGTGACGTGGAACAGTGGCACATTGCAAAGAATTGCCGGATCAAACTCCGGATTCTTTTCAACAAGCTCGGGACGTAGAGTTTCCGCGGCCTCTTTTACAAACACCCAGCTGAAAATTGCGTTAACAATATTGCGATGGGTCGACAAAACACCTTTGGGTGTCCCGGTCGATCCCGAGGTATACATGATAGAGGCATTGTCATCGGGGTAGACTTTAAGCGTTCTGAAGTCCAGCCCGGGGCGATGATTGTGCTTGTCCAATAGTTGATAGAACTCGGGGAATTCCGTGCATCCTTCATCCGGTTTGATTGAAATGATTTGCACATCGGTCTGCGCCATGACCGGTTTAAGCGTGTTGATGCGTTCCTGATCCGCGAACAACACCTTGGCGCCGCTGTCCTGCAGGCCAAACACCAGCTCATTGCTTTGCCACCAGGAGTTCATCGGCACAACAACCGCGCCAATCATGGTGATGGCCATAAACGCCAGGCACCATTCCGGATAGTTGCGAGAGCAAATGGCTACCCGGTCACCTTTTTGTATCTGATAGTGTTCAATCAACACCAAGGCCATGCGTTCTGCGATTTCAAATGTCTGCCGGAAGCTGAAACGCTCCTGCTCGTAAACCAGAAAATCCCGGTCAGCAGCCTGCAGACCAATGCGGTAGACCTCACGAAGATTTTCAGGAACGCGTTCAAATACCACCTGTTCGACCCCGTCAAGGGTCATTTTGGTGACTGCCAATGGGGAGCCTGGTGCTTTTAGCTTGATAACAATGTCTCTGAGTTGGCTCAGATCCTGTTCAATTTGTTGCGCTGTTAACATGCCTGCTCACTCTTTACGTATTTCAAATGTCACTTTGCCCATGACTTTGCGGTCACGGAACACACTGAATGCGGCCACGTAGTCTTCAAAAGCGAATGACTCGGTCACGATAGGTTTAATCTTGCCGGCGGTGTACATGTCAAACAATTCCTGGAAGTTACGCTCATACTCCTCCGGTTCTTCCTTGCGGAAACGACCCAGGAACACACCCACCATGGAACTGCCTTTGAGCAATGCCAGATTTGCAGGGTACGAAGGGATGCGCCCACTGGTAAACCCGACAACCAGCAGGCGGCCATTCCAGGCGATGCTGCGGGTGGACTGATCAAAAAGATCACCGCCCACCGGATCGTAGATAACATCTGCACCGCGGTCGTTGGTTAAGGCTTTGACCTTTTCTTTAAGATCACCGTCACCATAGTTCAGCACATCATCGGGCCCTGCCTGTTTTACAAACGCCAGCTTTTCATCGCTGCTCGCAGCAGCAATGACCCGCGCGCCCATCAGTTTGCCGAGCTCCACGGCGGCCATGCCAACACCGCCACTGGCGCCGAGTACTAGCAGTGTTTCGCCTGGCTTCAGTTGTGCGCGCTGCTTGAGTGCGTGATAAGACGTGGTATACACCATTGCAAATCCGGCTGCGGTTTTGAAATCCATGCTGTCCGGTATCTTGCGCAACCCGGCTGCCGTGCAGCGGACCTGTTCCGCCATGCCGCCAATCGAAGGCGTTGCCATCACCCGGTCTCCAAGCTCAAAGCCGCTGATACCATGACCGAGCTTGATAATCACCCCGCCAACCTCTGATCCGGGCGAAAATGGCATGGGAGGCTGGAATTGATACTTTCCCTGGATTTGCAGAGTGTCGGGAAAGTTCAGTGATGCCGCATAGACCTGAACAATCGCCTCGCCCGCGCCGGGTTCAAGATCAGCCACATCTTCGATGACCAGATTTTCTGGGGGGCCATAAGATTTGCATAACAAGGCTTTCATCAGGTACTCCGTTGCATAGTGGTAAAGAGTTGTTTCAGCCTTGTATGAGGTCGGCTGGCAATCACAGGCGCAGATTCAAACATGTTTGCGCTGCACAGACAACCTGCGCAGCCGTGCCGTATAATGCCGGCCGATCGGGTCACCGCAGGTGGCACAACATTTATCCGCGACAGGCTTTACACCATGGCTGCTGAACGGCTGCGCAGACAACTGCTGAAAGACACAGGCATTACCTGCTGGTTCCCCCGAGCCCTGATGCCGGGTGCGGCACCTTCCCACCGGGCATGTATTGAGCTTGCAGATGAACCCGCACCTGTTCCCGTGTCACGGCCAGTCATAATGCCCAACCAGACGCCTTCGCCGCAGCGCTCGGCTGTGCAGGTGCTGAGTACAGTGTTGGCGCCGGAGCCATTGGTTGTGACAGAGGTTGAGGCTCATGCTGATCAACCGGCGAGTGTTTTGCAGCCGTTGACAGCAGATATTGCCGCGCCCTTTGGGTTCAGCTGGTTTGTGATCGACAAGCGACTGTCTGTGCTGGCCATGTTGCCGCCCGGCGCGTCCCGGTTGTCAGGTAGTTGTCGATTGATGCTGGAACGTATGTTGTACGCCTTGCACACGCCTTGGCAGTCCATGGTTCTGGAGGAGCAAAGTTTTCATTGGCCCTTTGCAGAGATGCCCGAATTGGCGGTTGATGCAAATGCCGCAAAGCAGGCGGTTGACGGATTTATCGCCAGGCGACTGCGTGCGCGCCCAAGTGCGATGTTGCTGGTGCTGGGTGATGAGGTGCCGTGGTTTCTCAGACAGCCCGATGTAGCTCATGCTGAAGAAGGTGTTGGCCAGTTGCTGATTCACAGACACTTTGAATTCGCGATGTTATGTACTCACTCGCTGCACGCGATGGAGCAGGATGCCGGCCTGAAGCGCGCGGCCTGGCAATCCATGCAGTTGCTGCGTGAGCGACTTGGCAGAAGCTGACGATGATATTCCAGACCATGACAGATCCAGGCCAAGTCATCTGCCGTCGTATGCGGCCCAGTGATCTTGATCAGGTTGTAACAAACGAAGAAATTTCGTACCCCAACCCCTGGAGCCGTCGCATTTTCCTGGATTGTCTGCGCAGCGGCTATGAGTGTTGGGTGCTGGCCACCCGGGATCGCATTCTGGCTCATGGCGTGCTGAGCGCGGCGGTTGGCGAAAGCCATCTGTTGACGCTGTGTGTTCACCCGCATGCAAGGCGCAAAGCCTACGGTCGGCGTATGCTCAGGCATCTGATGAAAGAAGCGCGGCGACTCGGAGCAGATAGCTGTTTTCTGGAGGTGCGTCCGTCAAACGAAGCGGCTCGATCGCTGTATTACAGTATGGGATTTGTGCAGGTTGGAGAGCGAAGGGCGTACTATCCGGCTGATACAGCAAGCACGCTGCGGGAAGATGCTCTGATACTATCGTGCGCATTGATGTAATCGAAAACCGGAGACAGTGTGGGCAATCTGACTAAAGTGATGACGGACCGGCAGCAGAGTGTTGTGCGCGTGCCTGCTTGTGTGGTGATTTGTGTGATGTTGTTTGTGGCATTGATGCCGGCTCGTCCGTTATCAGTACAACAGGTGTCAGCACAACAGGTGTCAGCACAACAAGTATCTGCACAGCAACTGCCCCAGCTGACCGATGCACAGGCGGCATGGATTGCTGACCAGATTTTTGCCAATGAATGCAATCGCCAGATCAGCTGCCTGACAAGCTGGAATGTGGGAGAGGATTTTCCATCATTGGGTATCGGTCATTTCATCTGGTACAGGGAAGGTCAGCAGGAGCGCTTTGTTGAAAGTTTTCCGGATCTGCTGGCGTATTACGTAGCCCGTGGTGTGGACCTGCCGTCGTGGTTATCCGGTCAGGCCGGCTGGAATTCACCCTGGGCAACCCGCGAAGAATTTAATGCTCACATAGATGCGCCACGCATGCGCGAATTCCGTGAATTTCTGCTGGAGACCCGAGCCATTCAGGCTGAGTTTATTGTCCGGCGACTGCAACAAAGTCTGCCGCTCATCAGCGCTGCCAGTGACTCCCCCGAGCAGATCAGTAAGCTGTTTTATGAGGTGGCCAATACCGCAGTGCCACAAGGGATGTACGCCCTGATAGACTACGTGAACTTCAAGGGAGAAGGCACCGCTGCCAGTGAACGTTATCAGGGTGAGGGCTGGGGACTTCTGCAGGTGCTTGAGAGCATTCTGCAGTCCACAGGTGATCAGCCTTTACTGGATCAGTTCGCCGGCGCAGCCCGCGAGGTGTTGGCCCGCCGCATTGCCAATGCGCCGCCGGAGCGAGGCGAAGAACGATGGCGCCAGGGTTGGAATAATCGCACACTTACCTATCAGCAGGCAGACACGCAGCAGGCAGACACACAATGAACTACGAACGACCCGGTATCCGGCGCATGGAAGGTTATACCTTTGGTGAGCAGCCTGCCCAGACACAAGTGATCAAACTCAATACCAATGAAAATCCCTACCCTGCCACGGCAGCGGTGGCGGCGGTGTTGAGTACTCTCAGGGTAGAGGATCTGCGCCGTTATCCGCAGCCCTATGCTAATGGTTTCCGCGATGCCGCCGCTCAGTTTCACGGGGTAGGTCGCGACAATATCATGGCGACCAATGGTGGCGACGAATTGCTCAGACTGGCGATTACCACGTTTGTCGACGCTGGGCAGATTCTGGGTATGGCGGAACCGAGTTACTCCCTGTATCCCGTACTGGCCGCGGTGCAGGGTTGTAAAGTCGCACGTATTCCGCTGAAAGATGACTGGTCGTTGCCGCAGGATTTTGCAGCGCGGCTGAATGCGGAAGGCGCAAAACTGGCATTTGTGGTCAATCCTCACGCTCCGTCTGGCAAAATCATGCCAGTGGCTCAGCTGAGACAACTTGCTGCCGAGTTCAAAGGCGTGCTGGTGATTGATGAAGCGTATGTAGACTTTGTAGATCCCGAGCTCGCCTACAACGCAGTGCCGTTGATTCATGAGTTCGACAACGTCATGTTGCTGAGGACCCTCAGTAAGGGATATTCACTGGCTGGACTGCGATTCGCTTACGCTATTGCGCCGGCTTCCCTTCTGGAGCCTATGCTGTACAAGACTCGTGACAGTTATAACACTGACTTTTTATCACAACAGTTGGCGCAGGCAGCGATCGAGTCCAGTGATCAAGCCGCCAGCACTTGGGCGTTGGTTCGCAGCGAACGGGCCAGACTCACAGATGCGTTAGCTGAGTTGGGATTTGCAGTGATGCCCAGTCAGAGTAACTTTGTGCTGGCTTGCGTTCCTGCGCAAGCAACTGCCGCAGACAATGATCAGCTGGCCCTGCGTTTGTACCAACAGCTGAGAGATGATGGCATTCTGGTGCGCTATTTTGATCAGGCGCGGTTGCGGGACAAGCTGCGTATCACCGTGGGTACTGAGGCTCAGAACAGCCGCCTGCTGGATTGTCTTGCGCACTATCTGCAGGCGCAAAAACTCTGAGCGCAGGTGAAATCGCGCTGGTCGAGGGATTCGCATGATTGATGATGTGTTTTATCCAGGCACGTCTGACACCCCGCAGAAGCCTGCGCGTCAAACGCCCTGTCCTCGCTGTAAGCAACCTATGCGCCGTATTGTCGGCAAAATGGCACCGTTCTGGGGATGCACAGCTTATCCGGCCTGTGATGAGCGATTGTATGATGTTGATGGCAAGCCCTCTGCTACGCCGGACGAACGCTTCCGGTGCCCGGTTTGCACACGGCCTTTGGTCAGGGCGGATGGCAACTATTGGTACTGTACCGGTTACAACAAGGGGTGTAAGGTCACTCTGGCGGATCAGGATGGGCAGCCGGCCAAGGCATGGCGCTGTTCGACCTGCGGGCATCTGTTGAAACAACGCAAAGGCAAAAGTGGCGTTTTTTGGGGCTGTTCGCAATATCCACTGTGTACTGTGAGTTTTGCTGATCAGGATGGCCAACCAAAGTTTCAAAAACAGTCGTCGACCTTGAAGAAATCAACTGACTCTGACAATCATAATCAAACGTGATAGTTCGCCA
The DNA here is from genome assembly GCA_041306975.1 of Gammaproteobacteria bacterium. Classification (GTDB taxonomy): domain Bacteria; phylum Pseudomonadota; class Gammaproteobacteria; order Pseudomonadales; family Pseudohongiellaceae; genus Pseudohongiella. The sequence goes on from JBFZEG010000085.1 coordinate 12,031, forward strand.
AAAAATTCAGCCATCCGGGAAGATCATCAGTGAGTAATTCTGAAAAGACAAGCCAGCAGCGGCCCAAGCGGCGAAGAATTCCTTTTCTGGTGAGGGCGACGTTCGCAGGACTGGCAATCGCTTTGACGTCACTGTGGGCTTTGACAGTTTCTTACGATATATCCAGAGAAGAGCTGCTTGGATTTCTGGTTGGCAGTGTTTTATTGCTGCTGGGAGTGCTGCTGACCGCTGCGTTGCTGGTCAGTGTCATCAAGGTACTGGCATGGCTGATTTCCAGGATAAAAAAAACTGCTACAGAAGATGAATCGCAACAGGACTAAAGACCATTGCAGGCTCAGGCCGCTGTCAGTGCTGTCAACTCCAGATATTCGGTGAACCACCAGCGCCCGATAGCGTTTTCAGCCGGCGCAGGGCTTTAGATTACAGTTGGTAGGCTGCGGTGATTATAGAGCGGAAAAACCGTAGTAAAAACATAGAGAAAACGCTCGAAATTGCAGTTGCCTGTTAAGTGCAGGGTGTTTTATGCACATTGATGTCAGACCTGTCAATCAATTGTACAAGAACTTTAGGCACCGCCTTACAGCTCGTAAAAAAATCGTATGTTATTGAAATGTATAGATAATATACTTGTACAAAAAATGATCAATCTAACTCAGCGCGCCATCCTGTAAGCATTTTTTGCTGTTGTAAGCAACTTATCCACTGAGTTATCCACAGATTCTGTGGAAAACAAAAACCATAAAAAAAATTAACAATAAATTCACTGGAGTCAATCGGTCTTTCGACTATTTTTGAGTATTTTTGTACAGGCTGGCAGTTAGTTTCTCAGTGTGAATTACTGACACATTACTGTCATTGAAATGTTACCAGGATACCCTTATCTTGAGTTTTGCCAGCGGATTTCTGCTGGTGGAAAATGAGGACTAGTGATATTGTACTTTTACATGATTTTAAAGGGTCTGACGCATTATGGTTGAACTCTCCGGTAACATTCCTTTTCTTTGGCGCCTCAGCCCCGAATCCAGCGAAGGTTTTTGCATGGTGTCGATGGTTGTGCCTTTTGAGTCCGAAGATGAGGAAGAGGAGTCCCGCGATCTGACCATCGAAACCAGTGTTGTGAGCTTTTCCTCGGACAGTAGTCGTTCCGAGCGCGAAGAAATGCTGGAATGGAACCAGGACGATATGAGCCTGTTTCTGAAACTGGTCACTTTTCACCAGCAGGGTGCAGACGCGCCTGCGCTCGACTCTGTCCGTGTTGATCTGACTGATCCCGAAATCATCGATATTATCCATGTGGTAGCGGCTGCCGGATTCGGAACAGCCTACGCCTCAGAGGGTATCGTGCAGGATTCGGTAGGGCGTTATCCGCCGCATGTATGCGATCTGGGCAGCTTTGCCGCGCTCAATACCGTGGATGGTTTCAAACGCTGTGTTGTGGTCGATATGGACAGTGAGGACGTTGTTGTTGTGTTGCAGGATGATATCGATGTGGTGTCAATCGGCGAATACGACAAACTTGATCGCCACGACTTGCTGATGGTGAAACAGACCGATCTGCTGCATCCGGATTTTGCATTTGTGCTGGTCCGCCCACCGCACGCCACATTACACTGATCAGACTTGCTGGAAGCCGCTCTTGTTTTGCCCCGCATTTTGCTGTTAAGTAGGAATGAGTTTTTCTCACCTGACACAACAACAAAATAGGGGGCGGCTTGTGTTTTTCAAGCAAGTATCAATAAAGTCAATAGCTTACAACTTCAGTGGCAGACGTTTTCTGACGATAGCTGCGCTGATGACATGCTGTCTGGCTGTTTCCTGTTCTCCCTCCGGGCCTGCCGGCATCGGCGATAATCAACCCCCGGCTGATCCCGGTGCGCCTGTCCACGGCGGGCATCTGCGTGTTGCTTTGGAGGGCGAGACGAATAACTGGTTGCCTGGTCGTGGTAATCATGTCGCTCCTGCCGCATTGACGGTGGCGATGGCTCTGTTTGATCCTCTTGTCCGCCTTGATCATCAAGGGCGCTTCCAACCGTATCTCGCAGAATCACTGATCCCCAACAACACCTTTGATCAATGGACACTGACCTTGCGGCCGGGCGTGGTTTTTCATGACGGTACCCCGCTGAATGCGGAGGCCATCAAGTGGAACTTTGATAACCTGCACAAGCGCCAGGGGTCTGTGACATTTGGTTCCATCCGTGATGTTGAGCGGGTTGAAGTTGTTGATGAACTGAGCGTGGTTTATTTTCTGAGCAAAGGGATTGTGCCGTTTCCGGATATGCTGACGCGTGCAGTTGGCTGGCCAGTCTCGCCGACCGCTGTGCAACGATATGGTGATGAAGCAGGTTTATATCCGGTGGGAACCGGGCCGTTTGAACTGGTGAGCTGGCGGCGTGACGATGCGCTGGAGCTCAAACGTAATGAGCGTTACTGGCGAGAAGGTTTACCCTACCTTGACAGAATCACCTTCCGTCCATTGCCCGATGAGGATGCGCGGCTGGCGAGCCTGATGTCGGACGATATGGATGTGATCCAGACCTTGCGCCAGCACATTGTTGCGCGACTGCGGGGAATGTCCGGGATCCATCTGTACGAGCAAATTGGTAACAGCAGTGGCAGTGCCATCTTTAATGCCCAGCGCCCCCCGGTTGACGATGTGCGGATACGCCAGGCGCTGGCATGGTCGCTGGATCCGGAGGTGTTGATTGAAGTGCTTGGCGGGCGCGGTATTTCGCCGGTACAGACACAGTACTTCAATGAAAACAATGTCTGGTATTCGCCCGCGGCTGCTGCAGCCTGGCCGCAGCGTGATCAGGCTAAAGCGCGCGATCTGTTGCAGCAATACGTCAATGACCCTCAGCGTTCTGACGGCAAAGCCATTGGTGAAGCCGTCTCCATTGAGCTGATGTGTCTGCCCGAGCAAAGCCTCATCGACCTCGCACAGATGTATCAGGCACAGTGGGTGGCGGTTGGTTTTGAGGTACGCCTGAGGCAGGTAGAGCAGGCGACACAGATTCAAAGTGCCATCAGTGGCGACTACATGGTGACCTGTTGGCGCTCCAGCAATGAGCAGGATCCCTACGTAATTTTCACCAATGATTTTGGACCGGTGGATGCCCAGCCTCTGAACTACACCAACTTTACGCACCCGCTTATCCAGCAGAATCTTGAAATTCTGCAGCTTGCTCCCGAGTTTGAGGCGCGTTACGCGGCCGTTGAACAGATTATGTTATTGCTGGCGGAGCAGGTGCCCAATACCTGGACCGGTTCTACGCCGGCGGCAGTGGCGGCGAATCCGAGGGTCAGAAACATCAGGGATTGGACCTTTGCGGATGGTCGCCTCGGTGACGGCATGCCGGTTGCGCAGGTGAGCTGGGCTCAGGTCTGGATGCTTGATGATGCCGCGCTGGCCGCCGAGCGTGCCGGCCAGAGCACGGACAACTGAACATGATGATGTTGTTGCGAAAGCTGCCCTGGCTAATAGGTACTTTGCTGGCGGTTTCGTTTTTTACGTTTATGTTGGTGGGGCTGCTTCCTGGTGATCCCGCGGTGCTGATTCTGGGAGCGGGTGTTTCGCCCGAAGCCATTGTTGCGCTCAGGCTGGAGATGGGCCTTGACCGTCCTTTGCTGATTCGTTACCTCGACTGGCTGGGCAGTGCCTTAACCGGGGATCTTGGCAGATCGCCGATGACCGGTGAGCTGGTGATGGATGCCATTCTGGAGCGATTGCCAGTCACGGTACAGCTGGGACTGATGGCGATTGTTATCGCACTGGTGATGGCGATTCCGTTGGCGATGGTGTCGGCATCGTTTGCCGGATCAAAGCTGGACAGAGTGATCAGCGGCATCGGTTTTGCGCTGATGTCAGTGCCCGGATTTATGATGGCCATTTTTCTGATTCTGATTTTTGCGGTCACACTGGGCTGGTTTCCTGCGACCGGCTGGATTCCTTTTTTGGTCTCTCCGCTGGATAACCTGCGCAATGCGCTGTTGCCGGCGTTGTCGCTGGCCATGATTGAGCTGGCTTTGTACATGCGTCTGTTGCGCACCGATCTGATTGACACTCTTCAGCAGGATTACATTACGCTGGCGCGCGCTAAGGGAATGCCATCGTGGCGCATTCTGACCCGACATGCGCTGCGGCCGTCGTCATTTTCGCTGCTCACGGTGGTGGGCCTGCAACTGGGCGGGGTGATCAGTGGAGCGATTATTGTTGAGGAGATTTTTGCGTTGCCTGGCGTAGGGCGTCTGTTGTATCAGTCCATCTTGCAGCGTGATCTGGTGATGGTGCAGGGCATCGTGTTGTTCATCGCTACTGCGTACGTGCTGGTGAATTTTATCGTGGATCTGTGTTATTCCCTGCTGGACCCGAGGGTGCGGTATGCCGGCTAAAAAAGCCCCAAAAATTGAAAGCAGGGCACAGAATTTTGCGCGGGCGCTGCAGCAGGTATTTGGTCGCGGCTTCGGACCGGGTTTCTGGCTGGCGGTGTTCTGGCTGCTCATTGTGGCCTTCTGCGCCATGTTTGCTGATTGGCTTCCGCTGCGTGATCCAGTTGATCCGGTCATTGCCAATCGTCTGAATGGTCCGCTCTCAGGAAGTCTGTTGGGAGCTGATGGTCTTGGTCGCGACATTTTTTCAAGGCTGGTGCATGGGGCCCGCGTTTCGGTGGTGATAGGTCTGACAGCGGTCAGCATTGGCATGATTGTTGGTGGTGCCCTTGGCATTATCGCCGGCTACTTCCGCGGGCATTTTGAACGGGCGCTGATGGCTGTGCTTGACGTAATTCTGGCGTTCCCCTGGCTGGTGCTGTTATTGGCGTTGGTAGCGTTTATCGGACAGAGCCTGTTTGCTATTTCTGTTGCTATCGGTTTTCTGTGGATACCGGCGTACGCACGTGTGGCGCGGGCCAATACCTTGTCAGTGGTGCAGCGTGAGTACGTATTGGCTGCCAAGGCCATGGGCGCCAGTACAAGCAGAATTCTGGTCAGGGAAGTGTTGCCCAATGTTATTTTTCCGCTGCTCGCCTATGGGCTTGTTGCCATGGGGCTGGTGATTATTGTCGAGAGTGCACTGGCCTTTCTGGGCTTGAGTGTTGAGGCGCCGCAGCCAACCTGGGGCGGTATGATCTCCGAAGGCAAACGCCACCTTGCCACCGCTGTCCACGTCGCCCTGATTCCTTCGATCACCATGTTTTTAACGGTGTTGTCACTTAACTTTGTTGGCGATCGGCTGCGCAGCCATTTTGATGTGAAGGAGTCGAATCTGTGACGCCGGCAGAACTCGAAGAGCAACCGTTGTTGCTGGATGTCCGCAATCTGACCATCCGCCTGAACAGTGCGGCAGGTCTGGTGCATGCCGTAGAAGATGTCTCTTTTGTGTTGCGGGAAGGTCAGACCCTGGGCATTGTCGGAGAATCCGGGTCTGGCAAAAGTGTGATGGCGCGCTCACTGCTGAATCTGTTGCCGCGGCGCTCAGTCGCACAGCGTCAGGGTAGCGTGGTGTTATCCGGCCGTGAAATCTCCGCACTGAGCGAACGTGACTTGCAGAAGCTGCGCGGTGCGCAGGTCGCCATGATTTTTCAGGACCCGATGACGGCGCTGAATCCTGTACTGACGATTTGTGTGCAGGTGTCTGAACCACTTCAGCAGCACCTCGGTCTGAGTAAACCGGCCGCCCGCCAGCGGGCGATAGAGTTGTTGGACGCCGTGGGTATCCCGGATGCTGCCAGCCGTGTTGATCAGTATCCGCATCAGTTGTCAGGCGGTATGCGTCAACGTGTGGTAATTGCCATTGCGCTGGCGTGTGATCCGGCCTTATTGATCGCGGACGAGCCCACCACCGCTCTCGACGTCACCGTTCAGAAACAGATACTCGATCTGCTGTCCCGGCTGCAAACGCAGCGCCGTATGGGCATGTTACTGATAACCCATGACCTGGGTGTGGTAGCCAGCCGCGCTGACTACATTGCGGTAATGTACGCCGGAAGACTGGTGGAATTGGCGCCGGCCACTACACTGTTCAGTGCCATGAGACATCCCTATACCGAGGCGTTGTTTAATTCCATCCCCCGCATAACTGATCCCGCGCATACCCGTCTTCAGGCGATTCCCGGGCGTCCACCACAATTGCATAATCCCGCGCCTGGCTGTGCTTTTGCCCCGCGCTGCCAATATGCGCAGCAGCGTTGTCATCGTGAGACTCCGCCAGTAGTGCCGTCTGAACCGTCTGTGTCGTCCGTTGTGCCGGTCGGGCAAACTCAACATGTGCACGCCTGCTTTTTTCCGGTGACCCGGCCAATAACAGGAGGGGCAAATTGATGACTGACAAACCTGGTCAGATGACCCCGTTGCAGTTGCGTGAGCGCGACGACATTGTGTTGCGAATTGAGCATCTGTCTGTCAATTTCAGAGTGGGAAAGCAGACCGTGCAGGCGGTCTCTGACCTCAGTCTCGATGTGGCGCGTGGTGAAACCCTGGGCCTGGTCGGGGAGTCAGGATGTGGTAAGTCGACCGTGGGACGCGCCATCATGCAACTGCCGCCGCCCACGTCCGGAAAGGTTTTATTCAAGGGGCAGGATCTTGGCCTGTTATCCGGCGAAGCCTTGCGGCAGACCAGAACAGCCTTACAAATGATTTTTCAGGATCCCATTTCGTCGCTGAATCCGCGGCGCAAGGTCAGGGATATTGTGGCGGAAGGTCTACAGATTTGGGGTCGGCCTGGCCAGCAGGCTCGCGTGCGCGAAGTGATGGAGGCTGTAGGACTTGATCCTGATGCGGTTGCCGACCGACGCCCGCACCAGTTCTCCGGCGGACAGTGCCAGCGCATCTGTATTGCCCGCTCTCTGGCGCTGGATCCCGATGTGTTGATTTGTGATGAGCCGGTATCGGCGCTGGATGTGTCGGTACAGGCGCAGATCCTCAATCTGCTTGAGGATATGAAACAGCGCTACCAGCTCACCATGGTGTTTGTGGCGCATAATCTGGCCGTGGTCAGAAATGTGAGTGACCGTGTGGCGGTGATGTACCTAGGCAAGTTATGCGAAATTGGCGATACCGGGTCTGTGTATACGCGGCCAGCTCACCCGTACACACGAGCCTTGCTGGCGTCGATACCCGATATGAATCCATTATCGCGTCATCAACAGGACGGCTTGCCGTTATTGCAGGGTGATTTGCCATCACCAGCCAATCCGCCGTCGGGCTGTCGGTTCAGAACTCGTTGCCCAAACGCGCAACCACTGTGTGCAGAGAGAGAGCCGCTGATGCAGGCCGTGCAGCAAATTGAGCAAAACGAAACGCAAGCGAAGGCGGCCAACGTAGTATCAGACCACTTTGTTGCCTGTCACTTTCCTCTCTTCGGATAACTATCAATCAGTTCTGGGGAGGCGTTGGCTGATAATCCTGAATATCAATCAGCCGGTAATCGGGCACCATGATATGTGCTTCATTATCCTCTGGGATAAGCGTTGAGGGCGCCTTGGCATCGGGTCCGGCAGCAAACATGAACTTACCCGACATCAGGATGTTGGCGCGATCGATCACGCCCCAGTCAACGGAATACCAGGCTGATGCAGGCAGAGCCGGAAGAGGCCATATAAAAACCCGGTTGGGCGCAGGGTCATAGCGGAACTGCACATCAATGACTTTGTCTTCAGCGGTTTTGACCACCAGTTTCACCAAAGCAACCTGGTCGGTGAAGCGCAATATGAGCGAATCCGGCAACGCCGCCAGCACTTCATCATGGTCAGGCAGGTGCTCAACTTCTACAGTACCCGTGTAGCGGTAAGTGTGTGTTGAGTGTTGAGCAGACGCAGCGATGCTGAACAGCGCACTGAAGATTGCAAAAATTACTAAACCTGCCATTTTTTTTGTGTTGTTTGTGCCGGTCATCTGTTCAGAGCGTCCCGATTAATGAGTGGTTGGCCAAGCTGTTTTTCGGTTGTCTTTATATCATGTGTGCCTGTTGGCTGGCATGTCTGATCAGCAGCTTTTCTGAGGTCGCTAAACTGTTTTTAAATAATCCGTCAGACATTTGCATAAATCAGCAAGACGATGTGAATCGATTCATGATTCAATAGGTCGTTTTCCCGTAATAACAACAACCAGGAGGTGTCCCGTGAGGATGCTACTTTCTACCCGACTGATCGCCGCCATGGCTCTTGCCCTGCCTTTTAGCGTGTCTGCACAGACGTCCGCTGAAGGCGTAACTTTCCACAAAGACATTGAACCCATTCTGCAGCGTGCCTGTCAGACCTGCCACAGACCGGCCGGTGTTGCGCCGATGTCGTTGGTAACCTACGACGAAGTAGTTCCGTATGCAGGCCTGGTTGAATACCGTACGCACTTGCGTGACCGTGCAGGCGCGATGCCGCCATGGTATGCCGAGAAAGATGTGGGTATTCAGGATTACAAACAAGACCCCTCGCTGAGCGACGAAGAACTCGCCAAAATTTCCCAGTGGGCTCGCGGTGGCGTACCACGCGGTAACCCGTCTGATGCGCCGACTCCCCTGGTGTTTCAGGAAGGCGGAGTCTGGGCAGCGGGCGAGCCTGACCTGATTATCAGAACTGAAGATATATTTGTAGAAGGTGGTGCACCGGATTGGTGGGGTGATATTCCTCACGTACCAACTGGGATGACCGAAGACCGCTATGTCAAATCAGTTGAGATCCGTGAAGTAAACGATCGGGACATGAGCGCAGCTGGAGGCACGGTGGGTGGACGTAACATTGTTCACCACATGATCTGGAGTACCCAGGTACTGAACGCTGACGGTACCTCAGATGGTATACAGGTACCTTGGCCTGTCCATGAAATCGCCCGTAACCCTGATATATTTGATGAAGATGGCGGCAGATTGCTGCGTGCTAACTCATACCTGGTCTCTAACTCTGTGCATTTGCACTCCACGGGTGTAGATACCACAGGTCATCTGGAAATCGGTTTCCGTTTCCACCCTGTAGGTTATGAGCCAAAATACCGCCCCGCGGTTTTTGGTCTGGGTAACGGTGTTGATATTTCCATCACTGGCAATCAGGACAAACAGGAGTTGCACGCTTACGCGGTGATGACTCAGCCCACAAAAATTGTGACTTTCGAACCGCACCTGCACGCCCCGGGCGAGCGTATGTGCCTGGAAGCCATCTGGGGTTACACCGTTGAAACGCTGTCGTGTGTTGGTTACGACCACAACTGGGTTCGCGGATACACCTTTGGCGTAGACTCCGCTCCGCTGCTGCCAACAGGTACAGTGCTGCATATCGTCGGCTACATGAACAACACCGATACTAACCCCAACGTTCCGGATTCACGCAACTGGCAGGGTTCGGGTAACCGTTCTGTGACCAACATGTTTATCGATCTGGGTATGCGTGTGGCGATGTCCGAAGATCAGTTCCTTCAGGAAATGGCTGATCGACGCCGCAAACTTGACCTTGGCCCGAATGATCACGTCATTGGCTGCCCGCTGTGTCTGGCACCACTGGTTGCGCCGGTTGAACTGACTGACGAAGACAAGGAATCAATGACCGAAGCCCAGATCAACTATCTGACGCTCACGGATGACGAAAAACAGAAACTGGGCCGCGCTCCGGTGATGGTCAGCCAGTCCGAGGGAGAGTAAGCAATGTTTGGAAGCTTTAAACAGAGTTGTTCAGTTGCCGCTGCAACTGTTCTGAGCATCGCGCTGGTATGGTCGGGGTCAGCAATGGCCCAGACCTACCACAGCGGTCAGCATATCGAGCCCGCTTACGAAGGTTGGGAGCAAAATCCTGATGGCACCTACAATTTTCTGTTTGGGTACCACAATGAAAACTGGGAAGAGGAGCTGAATATTCCGGTGGGTGAGAATAACTTCTTCTCCCCGGGTGAGGCAGATCGCGCCCAACCCACCCGTTTCCTGCCACGCCGCAACCGTTTCACCTTCAAGGTACAAGTTCCGGCTGACTGGGGCGACAAAGAGATGGCCTGGACGGTACGTTCACCGAATGGTGAAACCCGAGTAGCGTACGCAACACTGGCTAAAGACTACATCGTCGACAGCGTTGTTATTGCGTCTGAAACCGGATCCTTGGGTGCAGGTACCAGTACTCCCGAGTCGCGAGCCAACACAGCGCCTATTGTCACCATCATGGGCGACAATGTGCGTAATGCCCGTGTAGGTGAGCCACTAGTTATCAGGACTCAGGTGCAGGATGACGGTTTGCCCAAACCTCGGGGTGACGCAACCGCCTCAGCCTTTGGTTCCACTGGCTCAGGCGCTGCCGGCGAATTGCGTCGCTTCCAGCGTCCACCTGCGCGGATTACCGTGGGTAAAACCAACGGCTTGTTCCTGTCGTGGAATGTGTTCCGTGGTGAGGGCAATGCAGAATTTTCCCCTCCGCAGTCCAAGCCTTGGGAAGATACCCGTGCCAGTGCCAACTCACCTTGGGGTGCTTACTGGACACCACCGCCCATTCCGGCTGATGGTATCTATGAAACCACTGTGACTTTCGACGAGCCCGGCACTTACATTCTGTGGGGCCGCGCAGACGACGGTGGTCTGTACCATGATCAGTACATCACAGTTAATGTGAATCCGTGATCCATTAAGAGAGTCCGCAACGTAGAAATGGCGTTGTGGTAATCATGTAATTGGATTCAGCTTCCAACTACATGATGTTTTGGCCCTGACCTCAGGCTGATCAATAGATCAGTGTGGCGTCAGGGCCATTTTTATTGGGCGTTTGTTGCAAGCTTGCTTTGCCATCAACGCTCATCTATCTTTGAAGTCCAAGTTAAAAACAAGAGCTGAACTCATGGCCTGGATGCACTCTGCCAGCAGCTATCTGGCAATATCCCAGTTGCTGTTTCTTGCCTGCCTGTATCTGGTGTATTTCCCAGGTAAGCGTCTCGCTCACCTGATTGCTTTATTCTGTTTCTGCTGTACCGCCTATATTCTTTCACGCCAGCCAGAACTGGATCTGCCAGGCATGGATACCGTGTTGGGCATGATTGCGGTCATGGCGCCAGCTGTTTTATGGGTAATCGCCCGTTACATGTTTGAAGACAATCCCCATATCCATAAAGGTATCTGGATATTGATAGTGTCGTATCTGCTGCTTCGTGCGGTTGGGCTATGGCTTTACGATGGCAGCCAGATGCGCGGCAGTCTGTTCTTCCTGATGTTTTTTAATATCCCTCAGCTGATTATGATGCTGTTGGCTTGTCATGTTGTTTACATGGCCAGCCGTGGACGCGATTCAGATCTGGTGGAGTTACGCAGGCAATTGCGCATGCCCTTTGCAGTTGGCATGGGTAGTATTGTTGGTCTGATTATTGGTTCGGGCTTTTTCATGATTGGAAGTCCCCAGTTGGATAGTTTGTACTTCTTTGTGATTTTTCTGCTGATCCTGTTTATCAATCTGGGGATGTTCCAGATTCACAAGGACACAACACAGTTGATTCATATGGCAGGTGAACAGCCTGCGCCCGGGCTGACGACTGTTGCCCATCAATCTCGGTCTGATGTTCAATTGCAAAACGATCAGCCCGTTGGTGCATCTCCGGTGTCGCGCCAAGATCAGTTGTTGATTGATCGTGTGCTTAAAGCCATGCAGCAGGAGCGACTGTATGCGGAGCCGGGTCTGACCATTGGCGACCTTGCGGTCAAGGTGTCTGTTCAGGAATACCGGCTGCGTAAACTCATCAACCAGTCCTTGCATTACCGCAATTTTAATCAGTTTCTGAATCAATATCGCATTGAGGAAGCAGCGCGCCGCCTGCAAGATCCGCACGAGCAGCATATTCCGATTTCAAGTATTGCCCTCGATGTGGGATATGCGTCGCTGTCATCGTTTAATAAAGCATTTAAAGATACCTATCAGGTCACTCCATCGGTTTACCGTTCGGGGCAGTCGGAGTAAAATCGCCGCATAACAAGACCGTCCCCCCGGGTGCGTTGCCACAAGCGCCCCATCACCCAAAGACTTTTGAAGTTAATCGGCCTGCGGCCGCAACGGACACTATGACTGTAGATACTCCTGCTTTGAAATCCTGGCGCCGCCTGGCGGTGATTACTATTTGTGCTGTGTACTTTCTGATCCTGGTCGGCGCGTCGGTGCGTGCATCAGGTGCTGGCATGGGCTGCCCCGACTGGCCGACGTGTTTTGGTCGTCTGATTCCACCGTTCAGTGAGGCACAACTGCCCGCTAACTATCAGGAAATTTATGCCGACCGTGGATATGCAGAGACGCGGTTTAATCCAGTAAAAACCTGGACTGAATTCCTCAATCGCCTGTTAGGTGTCAGCATTGGATTGCTGATTCTGGCGACGGCGTGGAAGTCTATTGCCCTGCGTCAGGTTGATCGCAAGCTCACGATTGCATCGGGCGCGGCGCTGTTAATGGTGATTTACCAAGGATGGCTGGGTTCGCGTGTGGTCGCCTCCAATCTGCAGCCCGGCATGATCACCGTGCATATGTTGATGGCGCTGGCAATCGTCGCAACCTTGTTGTACGCGTTGGCAAGAGGGCGGCGCAGCGTGGTGGATTCAGGCGCACTGAGTTCAATCGACCCGCGCTTCACCAAACTGCTTTACGCGGTGTTGGTGATGACCGTTGTCCAGGTAACCATGGGAACACAGGTGCGTGAAATGGTGGATTATCTGAACCACACAGCGGGTGAAGAGCGTTCCGCCTGGGTGTCAGCGTTACCGTGGTTTTTTTACGTACATCGCACATTCTCAGCGGTTGTACTTGCTGCCAATGTCTGGCTGGTGTGGATGCTGTGGCGGTCAATTGGTCTGAATCATAGCCTGACACGTTTGGCGATGGGTGTGTTGGCGGCGGTGGTGTGTGCAGTGATTTCTGGCTCAACACTGGGGCATCTGGGTATGCCAGCGTTTGTGCAACCTACGCACCTGTTGAGCGCATCGTTGATCTTCGGACTGCAGTTCTTGCTGTGGATGGAGTATCGGTACGCGGCGGCAGGTTTGCCCGCCGCGGCCCGTTAATGCAGATAATCAGTTTTTAACGAACTTCAGGGTCATGCGGTCGCTCTCGCCAATGGCGAGGAAGCGGGGGCGATCAGCATCGGATACGCCACGCAGGGTGGGTGGCAACATCCAGACGCCGCCCGCATGATCCTTGGGATCGTTCGGGTTGGCATTGATTTCGGATCCGCCCGCGAAAGTGAATCCATTGGCAGTCATCAGGTCGACCAATTGCTTTTCATGGATGTAGCCGTTGCCTGCAACAAGAGGCTGATCTGCTGGCCAGCGATGGTCAACGATGCCCACAACACCACCGGTTTTTAAGGCGGCGTGCCAGGCCTTGACTACATTCTCAGCGCCCATACCCAGCCAGTTGTGGGCATTGCGGAAATCCAAGATCACATCAACCGTGCCGGGATCAGCCAGACGCGATTGAGACTGTGTCAGTTGTTCGGCAATCATCACATCGCCATAAATTGCCTGATTGCTATCCAGCAGGCGTCCATAGCTTGTGTTTGATCCGGTCATCCAGGCCGCCAACGGCGTGGCACTGCGATCGTAGGTCGCGCCTATCAGTTGACCGTCTTCTTTCAGGTAAGGTGCAAGGATTTCAGTGTACCAGCCGCCACCTGGCCAGGCTTCAATGACTACATCGTCAGCTTCGACACCAAAAAATGTCAGTGTTTCATAAGGGCTGCGGTACACGTCACGAGCTTTGTTAGCTTCGGAGCGTTGTTCGCCATTAATTGCTGCGCGCAGCGCGGTGTTTTCCTGCGCTGCAACCTGGCCAATCGCCAGAATGCCTGCGACTATCGAGATCAGCGAGGTTTTCAGAAAAGGTTTCATGAAAAAAGCTCCAAGAGGGTTAAAAGAGGAGGCTTAAGAATACCCGTTATAAATGCTGCAGACCAGTGTTCGTCGAGGAGTTGCTGGCATCCGGTCAATAACAATCGTTAAACTGTGATTATCAGAAAATAACAGGGGAAGTGACCGTAATGAGTAAGCATCAGCCGTCCATGTCTACGTTAATCAGCGTTGAGCAATTGGCGTCCATGTTGAAGGATGACAATCTGTTGATCGTCGACACCCGCTTCAAGCTGGAAGATACCGGGTACGGACGGGCAGCCTACGATGGCAATCACATCCCCGGTGCTCTCTATATGGATTTGGACAAAGATCTGTCAGCACCGGTGGTGCCCGGTAAAACCGGGCGTCACCCTCTGCCTGATGTGGGCGAGTTTGAAGCCCGTTTGCGCGAACTTGGTCTGAGAAAAAGCGATCACGTGGTCATTTATGACGATGGTCCCGGTGTGTATGCGGCGCGCTTGTGGTGGATGCTGAACTGGCTGGGGCATCATCAGGTGTCAGTGCTGGATGGTGGTATTAATGCCTGGCGACAAGCAGATATGGTGCTGTCGGCCGAGATCGGCGTTCGCCCGTGGCCCAGCGATTTTGTCGCGCGACCGGACAACAGTCTGGTGATTGATGCGGGGCAGATACTGCAAGGGGATGCGCATCTGCAGTTGCTGGATGCCCGCGCGCCGGAACGTTTCCGCGGGGAAGTAGAGCCTATTGATCCTGTTGCCGGCCATATTCCGGGTGCATTGTGCCTGCCATGCCTGGCGAATCTGGGTGCCGACGGTCGCTGGCGTTCGGCGCAGCAGTTGTTGGAGCGTTTCCCGGTGTTGCCTGAAGGGCAACAGCGCGTGTGTTACTGCGGATCTGGGGTAACAGCGTGCCATAACATCCTGGCGGCGGTGGTTGCCGGATTGCCGATGCCAACACTGTATCCCGGTTCGTGGAGTGAATGGATTACCCGTGCAGACCGCCCGATTGCAACCGGTCAGTGATGCTTGCCAAGTCGGTTACGCATCGCCATACAGACTGTGTTGCAGTTGATTCATGGAGCCTTTTACGTAAGCCAGAAAGGCTCTCATCACCGGAGTAGGGTGTTTGCCTGCCGGATAGACCACGCTCCACGAGCGGCGCAGTGGAAAACCTTCGAGTACCGGAATAGCAAGTTCACCGAGACGCAGTTCGGCATTGATGCTGAGTTTAGGCAGCACGGCCACCCCCAATCCTGCCAGCACGCCATGTTTCACCGCGGCATTGGAGCCCAGTTCCAGCCGCGGCGTGAGTCGGTAATGGTGGCGAGTGCACCACTGTTCCAGCGCATGACGGGTGCCCGAGCCGCGTTCACGGATCAGCAGGCCTGCGTCCAGAAAGGTCTGAGTAGCCAGCTCAGTCCTGTTCAGTAACTCATCTCCTGCGCGCACGACGGGTACCAGCAAATTGTCAAGAAACGGCAGGATATTTAGCGAAAGCGCCTCCGGCACCATGCCCATGATCACCAGGTCATCGTGGTTTTCATGCAGGCGTTCCAGCGCTTTGGCTCGGTTGACCACTTGGAGTTGCACCTGGACCTGAGGGTATTGCTCCAGAAAACCTTTCAGCAGATAGGGCACAACATACTGAGCAGTACTGACAGCAGACAGCCTGAGCTCCCCGCGAATCTGACCGTGCAGTGTTGCCAGTTCCATCTGAAATCTCTCCAGGTCAGCGAATATCGAGCTCACCCGACTGGCTAGCTGTTCCCCGGCGGCAGTGACATAGAGCTTTTTGCCGATGTACTCAAACACCGGCTGTCCTATCGCGTGCTCAAGCTGGCGGATCTGGGCGCTGACGGCCGGTTGTGTGAGTCCTAATTGTTCTGCTGCGCGACTGTATCCCTTGAGTTGGTAGACCGCGTCGAAGACTTGTAGCTGCCGGAACGAGAGACGATTGAGCAGTTGCGAGAGGGTAAAGGCCATTCTACGGTCATGTTCCTGTCTGTAAGCTGGGTTAAATGTTGGTGTCTATAAGGTAAACCTTATGCAGCATACAAGTAAAAGCTATTTCAGCTTTTGGGTGAGCTGTAATAGTGTTGGAGACATTGATGTTGGAGCACGCGAGATGCTAAAAAAGATATTGATTGCTAACAGAGGTGAGATAGCGGTGCGCATTGTGCGCGCCTGCGCGGAAATGAATATCCGCTCTGCCGCCATTTACACTGAACCGGATCGTCACGCTCTGCATGTTAAACGCGCAGATGAAGCCTACTCTCTCGGGGAAGATCCGCTGGCCGGTTATCTGGATGCGCGGCGCTTGGTAAACCTGGCCGTACAAACGGGTTGTGACGCTATTCATCCGGGTTATGGTTTTTTGTCAGAGAACGCCGAGTTCGCGCGCATCTGCGCTGAACGCGGTATTCGTTTTATCGGGCCCGATGCCGATGTTATCTCAAAGATGGGTGACAAAACCGCGGCTCGCGCCAGCATGATTGCCGCGGGTGTGCCGGTAACACCCGGAACTGAAGGCAATCTTGCCGATCTGGAGCACGCGCTGCGGGAGGCAGAACGAATCGGTTATCCGATTATGTTAAAAGCCACTTCCGGTGGCGGTGGTCGCGGAATCCGCCGTTGTGATAATCCCGATGAATTGCGCTCGCAGTATCCGCGGGTAATTTCTGAGGCCACCAAAGCCTTCGGGTCTGCTGAAGTGTTTCTGGAAAAGTGTATTGTTGATCCCAAGCATATTGAAGTGCAGATTCTGGCTGACAGCCACGGCAATGTGATCCATTTATTTGAACGTGACTGCTCCATTCAGCGGCGAAATCAGAAGTTGATCGAGATTGCGCCCAGCCCCCAGTTGACACCTGAACAGCGCCAGTATGTTGGTGAACTGGCGGTGCGCGCTGCCAAAGCGGTGAACTATGAAAACGCCGGCACCGTTGAGTTTCTGGTCACCGGACACGAAATTTATTTCATGGAGATGAACACCCGCATACAGGTTGAGCACACTATCTCCGAACAGATTACCGGTGTGGACATTGTGCGCGAGCAGATTCGGGTGGCAGCGGGCCTGCCCTTGAGTTATCGCCAGGAAGACATCAGTTTTCGGGGTTTTGCCCTGCAGTTTCGCATTAATGCTGAAGATCCCAAGAACAACTTTCTACCCAGTTTTGGCCGCATCACCCGTTATTACGCGCCAGGCGGCCCGGGTGTGCGTACCGATACCGCCATTTATACCGGTTACACCATTCCGCCATACTACGATTCCATGTGCCTTAAACTGGTGGTCTGGGCGTTAACCTGGGAGGAGGCGCTTAATCGCGGTTCGCGGGCATTGGCAGACATGCGTTTACAAGGCGTGAAAACCACGGCGCGTTATTATCAGGAAATTCTGCAGGACCCGGATTTTCGCAGCGGTGAATTTAATACCAGCTTTGTGCCTAATCACCCGCAGCTGTTGAATTACTCAGAAAAACGCAACCCCAGTGAGCTGGCGCTGGCGATTGCTGCAGCGCTGGCAGCCCATGCCGGCATCTGAGCCGTCGCGAACAAGGAGCTATAACTCATGAGCAAAATCCACGTCACCGATATCATCCTGCGCGATGCGCACCAGTCATTAATCGCGACGCGCATGCGCACCGAGGATATGCTGCCGATTTGTCCCAAACTGGACAAGGTAGGGTATTGGTCGCTGGAAGTATGGGGCGGTGCCACCTTTGATGCCTGTGTGCGCTTCCTGAAAGAAGATCCGTGGGAGCGCCTGCGGCAGTTGCGGGAAGCGCTGCCCAATACGCGGCTGCAGATGCTGCTGCGCGGCCAGAACCTGTTGGGTTACCGCCATTATGCAGATGACGTGGTAGAGGCCTTTGTTGCCAAATCCGCCGAAAACGGCATCGATGTGTTCCGCGTGTTTGATGCCTTGAACGACCTGCGCAATCTGGAGACCGCCATCCGCGCCGTCAAAAAAACCGGCAAACACGCTCAGGGCACCATTTGTTACACCACCAGCCCTGTGCACACCGAGGCACTGTTTGTCGCACAGGCGCGGGCGTTGCAGGATATGGGCGCCGATTCCGTGGCTATCAAAGATATGGCGGGTTTGCTGACCCCGTATGCAACCTACGATCTGGTTAAAGCCATCAAGGCGGCAGTTGATCTGCCAATTTTTATTCACAGCCACGCCACTGCCGGTATGGCTGACCAGTGTCAGCTAAAGGCGATCGAAGCCGGTGCCGAACATATCGATACAGCAATCTCGTCGTTTGCCTGGGGAACCAGTCATCCGGCCACCGAATCCATGGTCGCCGCGTTGCGCGGCACAAAGTGGGACACCGGTCTCGATCTGGAATTGTTGACCGAGATTGCGGATTACTTTCGCGAAGTGCGCAAAAAATATCATCAGTTTGAAAGTGAGTTTACCTGCGAAGACATCTCCGTGCAGATCAATCAGGTGCCGGGTGGCATGATGTCCAATCTCGCCAATCAGCTCAAAGAACAAAATGCATTGAGCCGTATCCGCGAAGTGTTTGCGGAGATCCCCCGCGTGCGCAAGGATCTTGGTTATCCTCCGCTGGTAACACCCACCTCACAGATTGTGGGTACTCAGGCAGTGCTCAATGTACTCACCGGTGAGCGTTACAAAACCATCACCAATGAAGTGAAACGTTACCTGCAAGGTGGTTATGGTCAGCCACCAGCACCGGTAGATGCTGGCGTTCGCACCAAAGCCATCGGCAATGAGGAGGTGATTGACGGCCGTCCGGCTGACCTGATCAAGGCCGAAATGGACAAGCTTCGCAAAGACATCGGCGATCTGGCAAAGACTGAAGAAGACGTGCTGACTTTTGCCATGTTTCCGGACATTGGCCGTCAGTTCCTTGAACAACGGGCGGCTGGTACGCTGGTACCCGAGGCGCTGTTGCCGATTGCAAAAAGTGGTCGCGCAGTCGAGGAAGGTGTGGCAACCGAGTTCATTATCGATGTGCACGGCGAAACATATCAGGTCGCAATTACCGGCGTCGGCAGTCGTGAGCACGGCAAACGTCGCATTTATCTGACCCTCGACGGTATGCCGGAAGAAGTACTGTTTGAACCTACGAATGCCTATATCAGTGCTGGCGGTGATGCCCGCAAACGTGCCAGCAAACCGGGTCATGTCACCACGGGGATGCCGGGCAACATTGTTGAGGTGTTGGTCAAACAAGGTGATCAGGTTAGAGCAGGGCAGGCAGTGTTGATCACCGAAGCCATGAAAATGGAAACCG
>JBFZEG010000087.1:0-11585 GCA_041306975.1 Gammaproteobacteria bacterium
TCGTGGCACCCAGCGGCAACACGGTCGAGGCGACTACCGGCTTGATACCGAGATTCTTTTCAGCAACGGAGATGGTGACCGGCAGCGTTGCCGAACTGGATGAGGTTGAAAAAGCCACCAGCGTGGCGTTTTTGGCGTCTCTGAAAAAATTGTAGGGCGACAAGCGTAATACAAACTTCATCAACCCACCGTAGATCAGGAAAAAATGCAGTGCAAACGCCAGAATTGCGGTTCCTGCCAGTGGAATCACGTCCATCAATGCCGCCACGCCCTGCGTGCCCGATACCCAGGCAATCAGTGCAAAAACACCAAATGGCGCCATTTCCATCACCCAGCCAGTCAGCTTAAGCATGACGGCAACACCGGAATCCATCAAATCAGCCATGGGTTTGCCGCTGGCACCGACGCTGAGAATGCCCGCACCAAACAGGATGGCAAAAAAGATAATCGCCAGAAAATCGCCGTTGGCCAGTGCCGCAATCGGGTTGGTGGGCACAATACGCATCAACTGATCGCGGAACGATATGGGCTGTTGTAACGTACCCGGCACGGCTGCGGACATGTCGACACCGTCACCGGGCTGAATCAACGCCGCCAGTGTCAAGCCGATTGAAATTGCAATCAGCGTGGTGCCCATGTACATGGCGAGTGTTTTGATACCCAGTGATCCCAAGCGTTTGGGATCACCCATCGAGACAATGCCCGCGACAATGGTGATAAACACCAGCGGCACCACCACCATCTGAATGGCGCGGATAAACAAGTCACCAATCCAGCGGATAGATTGCGCACCTTCACCCCAGATGACACCAACAATCACGCCCAGCACCAGGGCGAGCAGAATTCGTTTCCACAGGGGCGTAGTGAACCAACGGGAAATCAGGGACGGGGATACATCGGACGACATTGTTCACCTCTTGTTATTGGACATTCTGGTGTTATTGGACATTCTGGTGTTATTAGGCATTCTGGTGTTATTAGGCATTCTGAGCCTATTGTGTTTTCGGGACTGAAACTGACTCAATTTCAGTCTTACTGCGTATAAGCCCGGCTATGTCATAAACAGCCGTTGATCATAGGTCAAAGACTATCGAAACTTGGCGCCAAGTGCCAATCATTTTCCGTTTGTGCGAGAATGGCGCTCTCCGCAAAACCACAGCAGGCAGTAGTAGATGACAGACTGGGTGAAAGGTGTTGTATCAGGTTGCTCACACTGGACCAATAATCTTTTTTCACTGCGGATAGAAGCCGACGTTTCCCCTTTTGAAGCAGGCCAATACACCTGGCTGGCGCCGGGCAGCGTCGACGAAACCAGTGCACCGGGCAGTGCGCAGCCCTATTCCATTCTCAGCGCGCCGGATGATCAGGCGCTGGAATTTTTCTTTTACGCCCGTACCGGCGGCGACTTGTCCACTCAATTGTCCACGGTGAATGCCGGGGATCAGCTGTGGGTCAAGCGTGCGGCGGCCGGTTCGCTGACACTGTCGCAGGTGCGTGACAGTGATACCTTGTGTCTGCTGGCCAGCGGGACCGGTGTGTCGCCCTTCCTGTCGATGTTAAAAACAGCGGAGCCGTTCAAGCGCTTTAACAAGGTGATTCTGGTGTATGCCGTGCGCCACAATCAGGATCTACGTTATCAGGAACTGTTCAGCGAACTTACAGCACGCTACCCCGGGCGTTTCAAGTTGATTGCGTTTGTCAGCCGCGAAACTCCGTCGGCTCATCTGATGCCGTTTGCCATTCACGGACATATTCCGGAAAGTCTGCAGAACGGTACGCTTGAGGCGGTTCTGGACATCGATTTCAGCCCACAGAGCACACAATTTTTGTTGTGCGGCAACCCCGGCATGGTCAAGGATGCGGTGTCTGTGTTGCAGCAGCGCGGTTTTGCGGACAACAAACCGGCGCTGAGCGGTCAACTGACCTACGAAGCCTATTGGTAACCCTTTTTATAGTCGTTTTTGGTGTTAACGGAGATTTGTCATGCCTGATCACAGCTCTTCTAGTCTCTCGCGCAGCCTGCGTTCAGTGATGATGCTGCCCCCGATGTGGCGCCGCATCGGCGGCATACTGTTGCTGACGCCGCTGCTGGTGGCCTGCAGCCCGGCAGAACAGACCGACCCAGTCACCGACAGCGCTGACACAGCGCCCACGGCGGAGGCGTCTGCCGGTTACACGCGCCTGTACGCTGCCAACCCGGCTGATCCGCTGGATGCGCACATTTTTGAACTGGACAACGGCCTGCAGGTGTACCTGACTGAGAACCGAGAAGAACCGCGCTTCTACGCAGAAATTGCAGTACGCGCCGGCAGCAAACACGATCCGGCGGATGCCACCGGTCTGGCGCATTACCTTGAGCACCTGCTGTTTAAGGGCAATCAGACCATGGGCACGCTCGATTACGAGGCTGAACGCCCCTATCTCGAGCAGATACATGCGCTGTATGAGCAACACTTTAACGAAACCGATGATACCCGCCGCGCAGAAATCTATGCCGAAATCAACCGCGTGTCGCAGCTGGCGTCGCAATACGCTATCCCCAACGAGATCGATAAGGTCTACAACAGCATGGGTGCAACGGGGCTGAATGCACACACCTCCAATGAGGAAACCGTTTATAAAGTCGGCCTGCCCTCCAACCGACTGGAACAGTGGGCTGAAATTGAATCCACGCGCTTTGTGAATCCGGTGTTCCGTCTGTTCCACACCGAACTGGAAATTGTCTACGAAGAGAAAAACCGTACGCTGGACAACCGCGACCGCCTGTCCTATTACGCAATGATGGAGCTGATGTATAAAAATCACCCCTATGGTCAGCAATCCACCATTGGTGATGCCGAGCACCTCAAGAACCCGTCGCTGGTCTACATTCAGAATTACTTTGACACCTATTACGTGCCCAACAACATGGCGATTTTTATCAGTGGTGACATTGATATCAATGAGACCATCGCGCTGATTGCTGGCAAATTCTCCGTCTGGCAAGCCAAACCACTGCCGGCCGAACCCAGCTGGACGGAAGCGCCGGTCACTGCCGTTGAGCGCGTGACTGTTAGTTACCCGGGTGAAGAGGAAGTGCAGATGGCCTTCCACACCGTGCCCAATGGCCACGAGGACCAGGAAGCGCTGATGCTGCTGGACATGATTCTGGACAACCGCACTGCCGGGCTGATCAACCTCAACCTGAATCAACGTCAGCGTGTGCAGGCATCAGGCTCTTCACCTCAGTTCCAGAATGACTTTGGCGCACAGACCCTGTGGGGCGTGCCGCGTGAAGGCCAGACGCTGCTGGAAGTCGAACAGTTATTGCTGGAGCAGATTGACCTGATCCGCCGCGGAGAATTTGAAGATTGGATTCTGCCGGCCATCATCAACGACTTCAAAAATATGGAGAAGCGTGGTCTGGAATCCAACACCGCACGCGTGGGCATGATGCGTCAGTCCTACCTGCAAAAAGCCGAGTGGGACTACACGGTGGCGCAGATTCAGCGACTGGAGCAGGTCACCAAGGCTGATATTGTGGACGTCGCCAACACGTACTTTACCCACAACAACTATGTGGCCGTGCACCGTCTGAATGGCCCGGCCGACATCCCCGCCGTCGACAAACCTGCCATTGACCCGGTCACCATTGACCCCAGCCGTCAGTCAGAATTTGCATCGGTTATCCTGTCCATGCCCTACGAGGAAATCGAACCGGTTTACCTGCAGGAAGGCGAGGATTATCAGATTCTGGATTACGCCGCCGGTGTGCCCTTGTATTACGCCCCCAACCCGCTGAACGATATCTTCAGTTTCAGCATGAGCATCGAGGTGGGGACGGAGGAGAATGATCTGCTCAGCCTGGGCGGCGCGGTGATGGGTAAAGCCGGCACGGTTGATCTGCCTCTGGAAGAATTGCAGAAACAGTGGTACCGCCTTGGCAGCGAGTTCAGCTTCAGCTCCGGGCCCAATGAAACAGTGATTGGCATTTCCGGCATGGACCCGCAGTTTGAGGATTCCCTGGCGCTGATGCTGGAACTGGCGCGTAATCCGCAAACCGACGCCGCTACCTTTGAAGAACTTAAAAACTCGATTCTGCAGGCACGGCGTGATCAACGCGAAGATCCTGCCGCCATCAGCCAGGCCTTGTACCTCTACAACCGTTATGGCGATGAGTCACCGATGCTGCGCGCACTGAGCAGTGATGCTATTCGTGCGGTCGAGCTGGAGCAGGTGTTAACGCTGATCAGCAATTTGCAGAACTATAAACACACACTGACTTACACCGGGTCAATGACGCCGGAAGAGCTGATCGCTATTTTGCAGCGTCAGCATCAGGTCGCCGACGACTTGCAGGACACGCCACCGTACCGCTTCCGTCAAGCGCGGCAGGTCAGCAGCAATGAAGTCTATGTGGTTCACCGCGAGACCGCGCAGGCACAGGTGCGACTGGAATTCCCCAACGGCGAGTATGACGAGTCGCTGGTGGTGCCGTCATCGCTGTACAACAACTACTTTGGCAACAGCATGTCCAGTGTCGTGTTCCAGGAGTTGCGCGAAGCACGCGCACTGGCCTACTCGGCCGCTGCCCAGTACACACAGGGTGGCCGCCTGGGTGCAGAAAATCTGGCACTTGGCGCCATTGGCTCACAAAATGACAAGGCTGTCGAAGCAACCGCGGCGTTTATCGAGCTGTTCGACAACATGCCCGCCTCAGCTGATCGTTTTGCTGATGCCTACGGTTCCCTGGTCAACCGCTACCGTTCCGGCACTGTCGGCTTTCGTGCGATACCTGGCACCGTACGCGGTTGGCAGTTACTGGGTCTGGACGGCGATCCGCGCCCGCAGCGCTTTGCCCAGTTGCAGAATGCCTCGCTGGAAGATTTAATGCAGTTCCAGCGTGAGCACATTGCGGGCAAACCCAAGCTCATTTCCATCGTCGGCGACACCAGCCGCATGGATATGAGCGCACTGTCCTCGATGGGAACCGTCCGGGAACTGTCCGTGGACGATGTGTTTGTGGAATAAATTGTTTGTCAGGAAAACCGCGTAATGACCGATGCCGTGCTGCATATCAAGGATTTGATCAAACGTTATGGCGACGTTGAGGTGCTGAGCAACCTCAATCTTGCGGTGACATGCGGCGCTATTCACGGTCTGGTGGGATTAAACGGCTCAGGCAAAACCACCACCATGGAATGTGTGCTGGGCATGCAAGGTTTTGACAGCGGTGAGGTCAAGGTGCTTGGCCGCCATCCGCGTGATCTGTGGAAAGGTGCCGGCGATGTGGTCGGCATTTTTGATACGCCCGGACTGCATCCGGGTTTAACCGTACGACAGTGCCTGGAACATGCAAGTCTGCTGTGTGGCAAACCCGTGCGCAAACCCACCGAGGTGGAAGCTCTGCTCGGCATCAGCAAATACTCTAACTACAAAATCCGTCAGCTGTCGCTGGGCAACCGCCGCCGCGCGTCGATTGCGCATGCACTGATCGGTCAGCCAGCGTTTGTTGTCCTGGACGAACCGTTTAATGGTCTGGATGCCGGTGGTGTGGATGATGTACTGGCGTTGATTCAGCGCCTGAACCGTCAGGAAGGCACCAGTTTTTTGTTGTCCAGTCATCAACTGGCCTATCTGGAATCGATCTGTACCCACCTGTCTATTCTGCACCAGGGCAAGATCGCACTGAGTGCATCCACGTCTTCGCTGATCAGCCCGACCGAGTCGCGCCTGAAACTGGTGTGTGACCACCCGGATGCGGCACGCGAGTTGTTAAAACAAACGCTGGGGGTGATCAAGTTTGAAAAAGTGGGCTCTGCCTTTTTGTTGACACTGGACGGCATTGGCCCCGCTGATATCAACCGCAAACTGGTGATGGCAGGGTTGAGCGTGTCTGAGTTACAGCCGGAGAAACGCGACTTGACCGCGCTGTTTCAGGAAATTGTCAGCAAGGCGGCGCCCGATGCTGGGGCCGGCAAACCGGGTTCAGGCAAACCGGGTTCAGGAAAATCTGCTGCCGGTAAAAAAGCCCCGGCGCCAAGGGCGGTCGTATGATGCAAGGTCTGCTGACTGCTCTCAAGGCTGAAATATTTGTCTTCGCTCACAGCCGCGCCATTCAGTTTTTATGTGTCATCCCCGCGCTGGTTGCGGCCGTGCAACTGATGCTGGTCAGATCACTGGCGGCGTCCAATGATGCCCGTGCAGCACTGATGGGGACGGAGGCAGCCGATGGTTTTGGAGGAGGCGGATTTGGTGGCGGCGGTTTTGGCAACGTCGAAGGCGCCGATGCCTGGGGCGCGCTGGTCGACGCTCTGGGCACCGGTCTGACGCTGATCAGCCTGATTCTGATCGCCTATGCCGCCTGGAGTTTTGCCAGCGACCGCGATCAGGGCGTGCTGCGCCATCTGCTGATTCGCCGCGTCAGCCGCCCCGCGCTGGTGCTCAGCAAACTGATTCAGGCGCACCTGCTGGCGCTGGTTTCTATCACGCTGATGCTGCTGGTGACTTTTGCCAGCGCTGCCCTGTTATGGGATTTTGGCCCGGTCATTGAAGATGGTTATGAGTTGATTGGCACGGCGGATATTCACGCCGAACTGCGGCTGGGACTCAGCCTGGCATTGATTCCCGTGCCGGCCGCCATTGCGCTGGGCGTGCTGGTGTCGGTAGGGAGCAACAGCAGCACACAGGCGCTAAGTGTGGCATTAGGGCTGACACTGGGTCTGGACCTGTTCAAGTCCGTGCTCGGCAGTGCTGCCGATTACCTGTATGCCTCTTATCTGGTGTCTTTGCTGGATGAATCCTATCTGGATGATGTGGCGCGCCTGGTGCGAGGCTATTCGGATGTGATGATTGACCCGGCAGTACTGCAACTCAATCAGTGGGTGCCGTGGCCGCAGATGGTGCTGTTTGTGATGCTGGCGCTGGTACTGGTTCGCCGCAAAAAACTCTGAGGAAACACTGATGCAAGGATCGAGGCTCTGCATAAAACACCTGTCAAAACCGCTGTTGGCGTTGAGCAGCGCGGGCCTGTTGTCGGCATGTCTGAGCACCGAGCCCCAAACTTTATTGCCAACAATCACCCTGTCCGCTGACACTGAATTGCTGGCCGTAAATGATGGCAGCGCCCAAACCGCAGGCGTGAGTTTTGGCCTGACCGGCGGGGTGAATGAGAGCGATTCCCTGACCAACATCAGCGTGCTGCCCGGCGTGCGCGTGCGCGCGGTAACACCGGCCGGTGCTGCTGAACGCGCCGGTATCCGTGCCGGGGATGTAATTCTGGCGGTGGATGGTGCCGAGACCAACCACCCAGACATGCTGGATGCGCTGGCACTGCAAACCCAGGCAGAAACTACCTTTAATTTTGAAGTGCGTCGCAACACCACCGTGTTCCAGGCCAGCGTTACGGTGCGTCCGGTGATGGAAAATCAGTCAGCGCCGGTTGAGTTATACCGCGCAGACCCGTTGTTATCACGCGCAGGCTACAGCTCAGAATGGCTGCAGACCGCCAGTGGTGAGCGAATCTCCGGTGCGCGTCTGGTGCGTGTGTTTGCACAAAGCCCGCTGCCGGCAGCGGGTCTGCGCACAGATGACATCATTCTTGCGGTGGACGGTCAGCCGGTGCCCTCCGCGCAGGGCCTGGTCAGTTTGCTGAATAATCAGTATCAACCCGGCGATCGCGTCTCTATGAGTTACAGTCGCAACAATGCGATCAGTGCCGTTGACGTCAATCTATGGGATCCGGGCCGCCGCATCAGCACGCTGCGCGCCTGGCCCCTGTTCAGTTATGAGGCTTCGCAAGTGCCGCCCTCCAGCAGCCTAAACATTGGCGACCTGATTCTGTTTTCGCTGTTTACCTATGAACGCAACGGGCCTGAGCGTTCTTTCAGTGTCCTGGGCCTGATCCGCTCCAGCAGCGGTCTGGGCGAACTGGCAGAGGAATAACATGCGTGCAGCAGGCTTTTACACTCAGCGATTGCTCGCGGCCAGCGCCCTGCTGCTGGCCGTTGACAGTCATGCGCAGGTCGCTGGCTTGAATTATGTGGCCACGGAACTGCCGCGCCCGGAGTGGCCGCAGGACGTGCAGATTGCTGACATGGACGGTGACGGACTGCTGGATGTAATAGTGCCCTTCTGGTCCTCAGATGCCGGTCGTCAGTTACATGTTTATCTGCAACAGGCCGATCATCGCTTCCCCGCGCAAGCGTCGCGTCTGGTGGATATCCGCTCTGAAATTGTTGCGGTAGCCTTGGCCGATGTGCGCCCGGAGCCAGGGGCAGAGCTGTTGTTGTTTACCGGTGCGACCGTGTTCAGCCTGAGCAGCGCCGTGGCCGGCTACAGCGGCAACCTGCGCCGGCTGTTCGACTGGCCCTTGTCCTCAGCGGTACCCGACCCGCAAGTCACGCGTTTTCTGAGCCCTCCGGTGGATGCAACCGGCGATGGTTTTGTGGATCTTTTGTTACCCGGTGTCGAAGATTACGGCTGGTTTACCGGCGCAGCGGATGAACAATTCACCCTCAGCCACCAATTCAGCACCATCAACACGGATATCGACGACAGCGACTTGCCGCCGCCCAGCGGACGATTCTCCACTAACATCTCCTTTAATGCACAAGACGGGCTGCTGGTTGATGTGCAACTGCGCTCGGGTTCACTGTTTGAGGACTTTCTGCAAACCGGCAGCGCGGAGGCTGAGGCCATCCTGGATATCCGCAACTGGATGCCACCGGCGGTGATGGCGCCGCTGAACACCGCTGACAGCCATGACCTGATTTATCTGAACATCGGCAATGATATTCAGGGGCAGATCAATATCCTCAACATGAACGCCGGCGGCAGCTTTGCAGCACAGCCCGATTGGCAGGCGCCCGTGGAGATGTTGGGCGACTTTCTGCTGATGGATGTTAACGGTGACGGACTCAGCGACGTTGTGCGGCTGGTTGAGGATGGCAACAGCTGGACGGTGTCGTTTTTCACCAACGCCGGCGGATCCTTCAATTTTGCGCAAGCCGATCAGGTGATGCGTTTCTCCGGCTATGACCTGCGGGTGGCTGTCACCCCGATTACCGGTGGCAAACCCCAGCTGAGCATCAGCTACTACACCATCCCGGTGGTTGCCGCAATCCGCGATGCCAGTATTGTGCGCAGCCTGCTGTTGTTCAACCACACCTCATCGGGGCCGGCCTTATTTAACAATCGACCCGACTTTTTAATGGAAGAAACCTTCTCGGCCACCACGGTGCGCGGCTTGTCCAGCCCGATTGTGCTGGATGCTGACCTCGACAGTGACGGTCGTATCGACGCCATTCAGGTCACTCCGGAAGGCACACTGGTCGCCAAACGCATTAACAACAGTTTGCAGTTTGAGACTGAGCCATTCTGGCAATATGTGCCCACACGCAGTATCGCGCGCTTCCGGGTGATAGACATGAACAACGACGGACGCCCCGACCTGATCCTGGATCACTCCAATACGGTGACTGTACTGGTGTCTGCCCCATGAAAACCTTCAAGCAGCTGAATATTCACACCGCCATGTCTGCTATCAGAGCTCTGCTACCGGTGCTGCTGACACTGACCGCCACCGATGTGGCTGCACAAACACCCCAGGCCGCCAACTACACGCAGATTCCGTTCACCCTACATCCGGACACCAGCAATCTGCGGGTAATGGATATGGATGCTGACGGACTGCAAGATTTGCTGGCCATTCAGGAACATACCTTGAGTGTGTATTTCCAGCGTAGCGCCGCGCCGGCTTTCGATTTTACGCAGCCGGACACCCAACTCAACCTGCCCGGCCAAGCCGCTGGCTGGTCTATCGCGGAGATCTCTGGCAACCGCCCGCTGCCAGCGCTGATTGCCCTGATTGACGGTCAACGTGTATTGCAATGGCAGATTGAAAACCGAGCGTTCTCCGCGCCGCAGGAACTGATCGGTGAACTGGGTGGCTTTCTTGGCAAAGGCGCTTATCCGCTGAACTTCTATCAGGACATTAACAACGATGGCCAGCCTGATCTGGTTGTACCTGGCGCCGGTGTCATGAGTCTTTTTATACAAAATGCCGATGGCAGCTTTCAGCCGCCACTCAGTGTGCAGTCTGATGTGCAACAGCGCGTGGTGCTGGAGGCTGAGGGTGAACTTGACCGCGAGATCGGCCAGTCCCTGGTCATTCCACAAATTGCGCTGCGCGATGTGAATAGCGATGGCCTGCCAGATCTGATTTCTGATACCGAAACTCGCCTGGATGTGTTTCTGGCCAGCAGCACCGGCGACTATTTTCCGGCGCTACCCAACTATTCCATTGACCGCGAGGTGATTCGGGAACGTTTGGGCGAATTTGACCTGGACCAGCTGGATTTTTCCAACCTCACCGGCGTGTTAGCACTGACGCATGAAGAATTGCTGGAAGACGTCAACGGCGACGGTATTGACGACTTTATCCTGCGCGAAGGCGGTCGCGTGGCGCTGCATCTGGGGCAGTCCGGCACCGCGCAGGCCAGCACTATAAATCTTGAGCAACCCGATCAGATTCTGCGCTCCAGCGGCAATGTGCTGTCCATTTTTCTAGCAGACGAAAACGACGATGGACGCCCCGACCTGTGGTTATGGCGCGTTGATCAGGTGTCAATTGGCGACCTGTTCCTGTGGCTGGCGGTGTCCGGCACCATCAACATGGAGGCCTTTGTTTATCCAAACGAGGGTAATCAGTTTGCGCGGCGCCCGGCACGTCGCATCACAGTAGCCATGCGCTTTCCTTCGGTGGTCAGGATGATCGGTTCCGTTCAGGAGTCGCGCGATCGGGCACGCAGCATGGACCCGGTGATTCCCTTTACCCGTGCCCAGGTATTGCCTGATGCCGCCAGCGCCTCGGCGGCTATGGATGATCTGCTGGTGTTAGCCAACGATCAGCTGGAAGTGTTTTATCAGGCAGTGACCCGCAAACCACCGCCAGCAGAAGACCGCTTTCTTGCCTCGCTCGGTTACAGCCGTGGCGTGGATAGCTATGAGATAGACCTGCGCCGTATTGTCGAAGCCTTCAACATCGAGGTGAATGCCGAGGTCAACGATGTGAGGGTGCGCGAACCCAATCTGCGCATCCCGTTGCCGACATCAGCGCCACGCGGCGACCTGGTGGCGACTGACCTCAACAACAACGGTGTTGACGATGTGTTTGTCTTTATCGGCCGGGACAAAGAGTCGCTGACGGGCGTTCTATACCTGTCTGAGTGATGCATGTTGGCGGCATGCACTGTACTTGTTGAAAAACAGGCCTTCTGCTAGGCTGCTGCCAGCCCTGACAATATCAACAATAACTTATCTGAGGAGCCCGTTTTGAAAAACATTATCAAGAACCTGACACTTGCATCCGTGATGACATTGGGATTAACACTGGCGGCTGCAAGTTTGCCCACCAGCGCCCAGGCACAGGATGGCCCGGTGTTTGAGCTACGCACCTACAAATCCACCCCCGGAAATCTTGAAAAACTGATGGCGCGTTTTCGCGACCACACCATGCGCATTTTTGAAAAACATGGCATGACCAATATCGGTTACTGGTTACCGACCGACGAGGTGGAGCGTCAGGACACACTGATCTATCTGCT